>JAYSCC010000583.1:0-2356 GCA_041915065.1 Zavarzinia sp. | reverse complement strand
ATGGCCTCGCCGCCTATGTCGCCTCGACCGATCTCGACCATGCCCGCGCGGTCGCCCGCCAGCTCCGCGCCGGCACGGTGAACATCAACTACCCCGACTGGGACACCCACGCCCCCTTCGGCGGCTTCAAGCAGTCCGGCAACGGCCGCGAATACGCCGATTGGGGCATCCACGACTTCCTGGAGATCCGGGGCATCGTCGGCTACGGCGCCTGAGTATCCGTCCCGTGCCCGGCGTCGGCCGGGCACGGGGCCAATTACAAGGGGGGATTGGGGTGAGCGAAACAGTGGCCCCGCGTTCAATCGCGCTGAAGCCGACCGTCGATTGCAGCCAGGCGCAGCAGGAGGCCATCCGCGCCGCCATGTATTCCGACCACGAGCTCGGCGAGGCGGAGCATTTCGCCTGGCTCGAACGCCTATGCGGCGACGAGCGGCAGATGATCTTCGCCGTGCTGGACGAGACGGGGGCCCCTCTCAGCATTGTCTCGGTCAACGCCTGAGACCGGCGCCACGAGTGCTCGGACTGGGCCTCCTACCTCGATGCGACGGCGCGCGGTGGGCTCGGCGCCGCCCTCGAATTCTTCTTCCTTGACTTCGTCTTCGACACGCTCGGCATCGGGAAGCTGAACTGCGAGCGCTGGAGAGCAATCCCGCCGTGGTCGCCCTGCACCGGAACTTCGGCTTCGTCGAGGAGGGCTTTCGCCGCGCGAACGTGGAGAAGGACGGCAAACGTATCGGCGTCCATTTCTTCGGCCTGACGTGCGACGAATGGCACGCCGAGCGTGGCGCGGCGGCCGAACGTTTCGCCGAGAAACTGACCCGTTTCTCGATCGCGCTGGCGCCCGCGGTATGAGCCTCGAGCTGATCCGCGTGCGCCGGACGGAGGACCATGTCGCCGCCCTTTACGAGCGTCTGAAGGCGCGCGTCCACGGCATCAGCCACCGGGACCTGCCGGATTACGCCGCGCATCGCACCTTCGTGCTGAAGCATCCCTACCGGGTCTGGTACCTGCTGGGCGACGGCGGGCGCTTGGTCGGCACGCTCTATGTCCTGTCGAGCAATTTCATCGGCATTTCCACCCTGCCGGGGGAGGAGGGGCATGTCGCCTCAGCCTTGGACCAGGTGATCGCGCGCCACCGCCCGCTGCCGGCGATCCCCTCGGTCCGGGCCGGGCACTACGGGATCAATGTGGCGCCGGGCAATGCTACCCTGGTCGCCGAACTGGAGAGATATGGTGCCCGCCTCGCCCAGGTGACCTACGCGCTGCCTTGAGGGGCGGCCGGGAAGGAAACTTTCGGGTTTCCGGGTTGAACTTGCGGAGCACCGGCGTAACGTCAGGCCGGTGTATTCACGACTTGCTGGAAGTTCGCGGCATCGTCGGCCACGGGAGGCGGATAGGGCGTGTTCGGCACCGCCTTATTGAGCCGGGGGCAGGGGAGAGAACAGGTGGAATATCTTAGCTGCAGATGGCTGCACGAGGATCCGATGTTCCCAATCTTGCTGTACTCAGAGCTGGACGAGGCGCGCTGGGAAACTCGCAAGGTCGAAATCTGGGCGGACGGCCACAAGGGCTATGCCTCGGCCGAAGAGCAGTTCGGGGACACGTTCCTGGGGCAGGTGGTCGTGCCATCGCTCGACGAGATCGCGGCCAGTCCTGAGTTCCTGCCAGAGGCGATCACGGCGGACGAATTCGAACGGATCTGGCATGACAGGGCCCGCTAGCGCCCTTCCCAGCTCCCCACGATCCGGTAGATCGCCTTGACCCGGCTGACGGGGAAGCTCAGGTCCCGGGTTTCCGGGTTGAATTCGCGGAGCACCAGCGTGTCGTCCGACTGGCGCAGGAACTGCTTCACGTAAGCCTCGTGGGCGCCGAGTTCGACCACCACGAAGCAGCCCTTCACCGGCGGCAGGTTGGGGTTCACGAACAGAAGATCGCCCGCCTGATACTTGGGCTCCATCGAATCGCCGACGGCATAGACGGCGAAGGCATTGGCGACGCCGGCCAGTTGCGCCGGACGGTAGACATGTTCGAGCGCCTGGCCCTGGTCGACGAAAAGGGCGTTGGCGCCGCCCCGCGCCGCACCGCAGACCGGCAGGTCGCGCGCCGGCACGCCGCCTGGGCCGAGCGCCCAGGGGCTGGCCGGCAGGGCAGGGGCCGTGGGTTCCTCCGGCGGGAGGAGGTCCTTGGGCTCGCAGCCCAGCGGCTTGGCCAGGCGCAGCATCCAGTCGACCGTCAGGCGTCGTTCGCCCCGTTCCAGCTTCACGATCTGCGAGCGGACGGTGCCGGCCGCTTCGGCCAGCTGGTCCTGGGTCAGGCCGGCCCGGCGGCGCATTTCGGCCAGGCGATTGGACATGGA
>JAYSCC010000582.1:0-2360 GCA_041915065.1 Zavarzinia sp. | reverse complement strand
GGCCGTGATGGACCGGATGCCCGACTGGCCGGCGAGAAGACGTGCCCACGTCTCCTCGACCCCGCTGGCCAGCGGGGTAACCAGGCCGAGACCGGTGACGACGACGCGCCTCATGGGAGGTGTTCGTGAACCGTCGCCCTTATCAGGCGACGTTCTCCTTGATGAAGTCGATGGCGTCCTTGACCGTCAGGATCTTTTCGGCCGCCGAGTCCGGGATTTCCACGCCGAACTCTTCTTCGAACGCCATCACCAGCTCGACCTGGTCGAGCGAGTCGGCGCCCAGATCGTCGATGAAGCTGGCGGTCTCGACGACCTTTTCCTCGTCCACACCCAGGTGTTCGACGACGATCTTCTTAACCCGCTCGCCAATGTCGCTCATTCGATTTCCCCTGCTCTAAACGCGGCGCCTCGACGCCAGTCTGTTGATGCCCCGAAGCAGCTGGCTTCCCGCTGTCACCCAGGTCCCGTAAGGCGGACGACCTGGGTACGACCGCTGCTGGCTTTCGGCTACCGACGGCTGGCTTCCTAACATAATCGCACGACCATTGCCAGCGCCGCCAGGGGGCGGAAAACTGCGGCTTTCGCGATCAAATCATCGCCATGCCGCCGTTCACATGGATGGTCTGGCCCGTGATGTAGCCGGCTTCGGCCGATGCCAGGAAGGCGACCGCGGCCGCCACGTCCTCGGACGCGCCGAATCGCCCCGCCGGGATCTTGGCCAGCGTGGCTTCCTTGATCTTGTCGTTCAGCACGTCGGTCATCGCCGTCGCGATGAAGCCGGGTGCGACACAATTGACGGTCACGTTGCGCGAGGCGATTTCCTGCGCCAGCGACTTCGACATCGCGACCAGACCCGCCTTGGAGGCGGCGTAATTCGCCTGGCCGGCATTGCCCATGGTGCCGACCACCGAGGTGATGGTGACGATGCGGCCGTAGCGCCGGCGCATCATACCCTTGGAGACGGCGCGGGTGAGTTTGAAGGTGCCGGTCAGGTTGACCGCGATCACCTCGTCCCACATCTCGTCCGAAAGCCGCATCATCAGCATGTCGCGGGTGAGGCCCGCATTGTTCACCAGGATGTCGATCTTGCCGAGCGCCGCCTCGGCCTGTTCGGCCAGGGCCTCGATCGCGGCACCGTCGGACAATTCGCCAGGCAGCACGTGGACCCGCTCGCCGCCCAGTTCGGCCGCCAGCGATTCGAGGGCGGCCACCTTACGGCCCGACAGGCCGACGGTGGCGCCATTGGCATGCAGCGCCTTGGCGATGGCGGCGCCGATGCCGCCCGAAGCGCCGGTGACCAGCGCGGCCTTGCCCGAAAGGTCGAACATGCTGTTTTCCTCAGAGAGTCTTTAGGAAGGCTTCGACGTCGGCCGGCGTATTCACCGTGGCCGAGGCCATTTCCTTGTCGATCCGCTTGACCAGGCCAGACAATACCTTGCCCGCCCCCACTTCGACCAGCAGGCCGATGCCCTCGGCCTTCAGGCGCAGCACGGATTCGCGCCAGCGCACGACGCCGGTCACCTGGGCGACCAGGAGGTCGCGGATCTCGGCCGGGTCGGTCACCGGCTCCGCCGTGACATTGGCGATCACCGGAACGGAGGGCGCCACGATCTCGATCTTGGCCAGCGCTTCCGCCATGGCGTCGGCCGCGGGCTGCATCAGGGGGCAATGGAAGGGAGCCGACACCGGCAGCGGCAGGGCCCGCTTGGCGCCCCTTTCGAGCGCCAGGGCCGAGGCCCGCTCGACCGCCGCCTTATGGCCGGAAATCACCACCTGGCCGCCGCCGTTGTCGTTCGCCGCCGCGACCACTTCGCCGCCGCTCGACGCTTCCTTGGCGACTTCTTCCGCCGCCTCGAGTTCGATCCCGAGCAGGGCCGCCATGGCGCCGACGCCGACCGGCACTGCCTTCTGCATGGCCTGGCCGCGAATCCGGAGCGCCCGCGCCGCATCGGCGAGCGAAATGGCGCCGGCCGCCGCCAGGGCCGAATATTCGCCGAGCGAATGGCCGGCGACGAATTCGCCCATCTCGGCGAGCTTCCGGCCGCCCTCGGCCTCGATCGCCCGCATGGCGGCGACGCTGACCACCATCAGGGCCGGCTGAGTATTGCTGGTCAGGGTCAGGTCTTCCGCCGGACCGCCGAAGATCAGGGCGGAGAGCTTCTCGCCCAGCGCCTCGTCGACTTCCTCGAAGACATGGCGCGCCGCCGGAAAGGCATCATAGAGTTCGCGGCCCATGCCGACGGCTTGCGATCCCTGCCCGGGAAAGGTAAAGGCACGACGCATGGCAGTGAGCCCCGATCGTTTTCGTCAGATCCAAGTGGCGGCTGTTTGCCCTTGTCCTCGGTGCCTGTCAAGCGGCC
>JAYSCC010000581.1:0-2362 GCA_041915065.1 Zavarzinia sp. | reverse complement strand
CGGATCCCGTCGCCGCGGCTATCGTCGCTGCCGAAGGCCTCCGGCAGCAGCGCTGCATCGAACTGATCGCCTCGGAGAATTTCGCCAGTCCCGCGGTCCTCGCCGCTCAGGGCTCGGCCCTGACCAACAAATATGCCGAAGGCTACCCCGGCCGGCGTTACTATGGCGGTTGCATCCACGCCGACGAAGCAGAGACGTTGGCGATCACGCGGGCCAAGGCCTTGTTCGGCTGCGCCTTCGCCAATGTCCAGCCCCATTCGGGCAGCCAGGCCAACCAGGCGGTCTATCTCGCCCTGCTGCGGCCGGGCGACCGCATCCTCGGCCTCGAACTGACGGCCGGCGGACATTTGACCCATGGTGCCGCGATGAACATCTCCGGCCGCTGGTTCCAGGCGACCGGCTATGGCGTCGATCCGGCGAGCCACCGGATCGATATGGCCGAGGTCCGACGCCTCGCCCTCGAGCACCGGCCGAAGCTGATCGTCGCCGGAGGCTCCGCCTATTCCCGGATGCCCGATTTCGCCGCCTTCCGGGCGATCGCGGACGAGGCCGGCGCCATCCTCATGGTCGACATGGCACATTTCGCCGGGCTGGTCGCCGGGGGGGCCGTGGCATCGCCGATCCCCCATGCCCATGTCGTGACCTCGACCACGCACAAGACCCTGCGCGGACCGCGCGGCGGCCTGATCCTGACCGACGATCCGGCCATCGCCAAGGCGGTGAACAGTGCCATCTTCCCGGGCCTCCAGGGCGGCCCCCTCATGCATGTGGTGCTTGCGAAGGCCGTCGCCTTCGGCGAGGCGCTGAGTCCTTCCTTCGCGGGTTACGCCCGCCGGGTGATCGCGAACTGCCGGGTGCTGGCGGAGACGCTGGCCGACGGCGGCCTCGCCATCGTCTCGGGCGGGACCGACACCCATCTCGCGGTCGCCGACCTGCGCCCCTTCGGCCTCACGGGCAAGGCGGCCGAGGCCATGCTGGAGCGCTGCGGCATCACCCTGAACAAGAACACGGTGCCGGGCGATCCCGAGAAACCCATGGTCACCTCCGGCATCCGGGTCGGCACTGCCGCGGGCACCACGCGCGGCTTCGGACCCGGTGAATTCGCCGAAATCGGCCGCATGATCCTCGATGCCTTGGGCGCGCTCCGCACCGGCGCCGACACCGCACCGGTGGAAGCCGCGATCGCCCGCCGCGTGGCGGACCTCGTCGCCCGCTTTCCCCTGCCCTACTGAAACGCGAAGGGCCCGGCGGAACTGCTTTCCGCCGGGCGCTTTCTCGCACATCCGCTATTTCTCGACGAAGGCCCGTTCGATCACAAAATGGCCCGGCGTCGACGTATTGCCCTCGGCGAACCCCCGTGCTTCCAGCATCGCCTTCAGGTCGGCCAGCATGGCCGGGCTGCCGCACAGCATGACGCGGTCCTCGGCCGGATCGAAGCCCGGCAGGCCGAGGTCGGCAAAGAGCCGGCCGCCGGCGATCAGGTCGGTGATACGGCCCTGGTTGCGGAACGGCTCCCGCGTCACCGTCGGATAATAGAGCAGGCCGCCGGCAATCAGGTCGCCCAGGACCTCGTCCGCCGGCAGCTCGCGGGTTAGATAGTCGTGATAGGCGAGTTCGTCCACCTCGCGCACGCCGTGGACCAGGACGACGGTTTCGAAACGCTCATAGACCTCGGGGTCGCGCACGATCGACATGAAAGGCGCAAGCCCGGTACCGGTGCCAAGCAGGTAGAGCCGGCGCCCAGGCAGCAGATAATCCGTCACCAGGGTACCCGTCGGTTTGCGGCCGACTATGATGGCGTCCCCCGGGCGGATGTGCTGCAGCCGCGATGTCAGCGGCCCGTTCTCCACCTTGATGCTGAGGAACTCGAGATGATCCTCGTGATTGGCGCTGGCGATCGAATAGGCGCGCAACAGGGGCCGTCCCTCGACCATCAGGCCGATCATGGTGAAATGGCCGTTGGAAAAGCGAAGGCCGCTGTCGCGGGTGGTGCGGAAGCTGAACAGGCGGCCGGTCCAATGGCGAACACTGAGCACCTGTTCCTGGTTGAGATTGGACATGGCGTTCCGAAAAGATCGAAGGCTCCGGGACCGCCGGCCTGCGGCAGGGCGGCCCCGGCGCGACGGCCTTAGCGGCCGTAGCGGAAATTCTTGATGAAATCGGGCATCGGAATGCCCTCCCGCAGCTTGGTGTCGGCGATCGGATCCAACTGCACCAGTTTCAGCGGAACATGGCCGGCCCAGGCGTCGGAAGCGTAATCTTCCTCGTCATCGATCGGATCGCCGGTGCGGACCTTGGCGGAAACCTCGTCCAGCTTCAGCTTGATCACCTTGGTCGCCTTCCATTCCTGTTCGGTCGGCTT
>JAYSCC010000580.1:0-2372 GCA_041915065.1 Zavarzinia sp. | reverse complement strand
TTCGTGCGGGTGCTGGAACTCGGCAGCCTGTCCGCCGCCGGCCGCCACATGCGCCTGTCGCCCGCGGTGGTCAGCCACCGGCTGCAGCAGCTCGAATCCCACCTGGGGGTGCGCCTGCTGAACCGCACCACCCGCCGCGTCCGCCCGACCGAGCATGGCTCCGCCTTCTACGAAGCCTGCCAGGACGTGCTGGCGACCTTGGAGCGGGCGGAGGCGACGGTGGCCGATGCCGGGCGCCTGCCGCGCGGCACGCTTCGCATTACGGCGCCGCTCGGCTTCGGGCGGCAGTTCCTGGCGCCCTTGCTGCCCGATTTCCGCGAAGCCCATCCCGAGGTTTCGGTCCAGCTCCGCCTGTCCGACCATGTCATCGATCTCCTGGCGGAGGGCATGGATGTCGCGATCCGCATGGGCAACCTGGCGGATTCGAGCCTGATCGCCCGGCGCATCGCCGATTGCCCGCAGGTCGTCTGCGCCGCGCCGGACTATCTCGCCCGCCATGGCGAGCCGGCGGAACCGGCCGACCTCCTGAAGCACGCCTGCCTGATCCTGCGCCTGCCCGGCGCGCGGCCGGTGCGCTGGGTCCTGTCTTCGCCCGACGGGCCGGTGACGCTGGCGGTCTCGGGCCCGGTGGATGCCGATTTCGGCGAGATCCTGACCGAATTCGCCCTGCGCGGTCACGGCATCGTGATGAAGCCGCTGTGGGAAGTCGCGGATTACCTGCGCGAGGGGCGTCTCGTCCCCGTGCTGCCGGATTTCCCGCCGCCGCCCATCTCCGTCTCGGTGGTCTATCCCCACCGCCGGCTGGTCGCGGCCAAGACCAGGGCCTTCGCCGATTTCATGATCGATCGCGGGGCCGCCGCGATCCAGGCGGCACTCGGCAGCGCCGCTCAGTCGTCCGCAGCCTGAGCCAGGAGGACGGTCAGCAGTTCGGCGGCGACCAGGGCGGCGATCACCGCCGGCCGCTTGTCGCGCAGGGCGGAGCCGCCGATCGGGCAGGTCAGGCGCCCGAGCAGGGCCGCATCATGGCCATGGGCGAGGAAGCCGCGGCCGAAGCGTGCCTTCTTGGTGCCCGAGCCGATCATGCCGACATAGGCGAAATCGGGCCGCAGCAGGGCCGCCTCGGTGATCGCGAAATCGAGCGGATGGTCGTGGGTCGCGACCACCACGGCCGCCCCCGGCGGCGCCGCCTCGATCGCCGCCAACGGGTCCTCGCGCGACGCCTGTTCCGGCGCCTCACGCCGCTGGTCGTACCAGGCGACCCGGACCGGCAGCAGATGCAGGGCGTCGACCAGGGCCATGCCGACATGGCCGGCGCCGAACATGAGCACGGTCGGCAGGCCCGCAGCCTCCGCCGCCTCGTCGGCCGCCAGGCGGTCGATAACGGTCGGATTGAGGGCGATCAGGGCGAGCACGACATGGCCGCCGCAGCATTGCCCGACCGCGGGGCCGAGGGGCAGGCTCATGATCGCCTGGGTGTCGCCGGTCTGGATCATGGCGCGCGCCCTGGCGATCGCCGCCCATTCCAGGCGGCCGCCGCCGATCGTGCCGTGGATCGCCGCTTCGTCGACCAGCATGCGGGTGCCGGCATCGCGGGGCGTCGAGCCGCGCGCCTCACGCACTGTCACCAGAACGGTCGGGACCCCCGCCGCCGCCAACCGGCGGGCGATGGGGGCCAGTTTCTCGCTCATCCCGCCCGCGCCTTCAGGGCGGCGATCGTGCTCAGCACCCGTTCCGGCGTCGCCGGTGCGTCGAGCCCGGGGCACAGGCGATAATCGGCCAGCGAGGCGATCGCGTCCGACAGGGCGTGAAGCACCGAAAAGCCCAGCATGAAGGGCGGCTCGCCCACCGCCTTCGAGCGGAAGACGGTCGGCTCGACATTCTCCTGGGCGCCGAGCAGGGCGACCTCGAAATGCATCGGCCGGTCGCCGCAGGCCGGGATCTTGTAGGTCGAGGGCGCATGGGTGCGCAGCCTGCCCTTGCCGTCCCACCACAGTTCTTCCGTCGTCAGCCAGCCCATGCCCTGGACGAAGCCGCCCTCGACCTGGCCGATGTCGATCGCCGGGTTCAGCGACTTGCCGACGTCGTGCAAGATGTCGACGCGGGTGACCCGATATTCGCCGGTCAATGTGTCGACCGCGACCTCCGAACAGGCGGCGCCGTAAGCGAAATAATAGAAGGGCCGGCCGCGCCCGGCGGCCCGGTCCCAATGGATCTTCGGCGTCTTGTAGAAGCCGGCGGCGGAGAGTTGGATGCGCGCGTTATAGGCGCGCTGCACGAAATCGGCGAAGCTCAGCGTCTCTGTGCCGATCTCGACCATGCCGCCGGCGAAGCGGACACTCGCGGCCGGGACCTGCCAGCGTTCGGCGGCGAAG
>JAYSCC010000579.1:0-2375 GCA_041915065.1 Zavarzinia sp. | reverse complement strand
GCTGGTCACCGCCTTCTTGCTGCTGCTGTCGCTGCCCGTGCTGTGCGGTGCCTTTACCATGCTGCTGACCGACCGCAACTTCGGCACCGCCTTCTTCGATCCGGCCGGCGGTGGTGACCCGATCCTGTTCCAGCACCTGTTCTGGTTCTTCGGCCACCCCGAAGTCTACATCATGATCCTGCCGGGCTTCGGCATCATCAGCCACATCATCTCGACCTTCAGCCGCAAGCCGGTGTTCGGCTACCTCGGCATGGCCTATGCCATGGTCGCGATCGGCGTCGTCGGCTTCATCGTGTGGGCGCACCACATGTATACGACCGGCCTCGCGGTCGACACCCGCGCCTATTTCACCGCGGCGACCATGGTCATCGCAGTGCCGACGGGCATCAAGATCTTCTCCTGGATCGCGACCATGTGGGGCGGCTCGATCCGCTTCACGACGCCGATGCTGTGGGCGATCGGCTTCATCTTCCTGTTCACCGTCGGCGGCGTGACCGGCGTCGTGCTGGCCAACGCCGGCATCGATACCGCCCTTCACAACACCTATTACGTCGTGGCGCACTTCCACTACGTGCTGTCACTCGGCGCCGTGTTCTCGATCTTCGCGGGCTTCTACTACTGGTTCCCCAAGATGTCGGGCTACATGTACTCGGAAACGCTGGGCAAGCTGCACTTCTGGATCATGTTCATCGGCGTGAACATGCTGTTCTTCCCGATGCACTTCCTCGGCCTCGCCGGCATGCCGCGCCGCATTCCGGACTATCCGGACGCCTTCGCGGACTGGAACCGGATCGCCTCCTACGGCTCCTATATCTCGGGCTTCGGCGTTCTCGTGTTCCTCTTCGTCGTGCTCCAGGCCTTCCTGGCGGGCAAGCGCGCGCCGGCCAATCCCTGGGGTGAAGGTGCGGATACGCTGGAGTGGACCCTGCCCTCCCCGCCGCCGTTCCATCAGTTCAACGAACTGCCCGTGATCAAGGGCGGCAGCCACTGATCCCGGTTCGGAGTAGCGACACGTGACGATCGTCACCGATACGCGCGACACGGTCGCGACCGGCTACGGACCCGCCTCTTCGGAGGCGGGTCCAGACGCCCTGGCGTCGGATTTCTTCGCCCTTCTCAAGCCGCGGGTGATGTCGCTCGTGGTCTTCACCGGGCTGGTCGGCCTGGTGCTGGCGCCGGGCCAGATCCATCCCGTGCTCGGATTCTTCGCCCTCCTCTGCATTGCGGTGGGGGCCGGCGCCT
This sequence comes from Zavarzinia sp., assembly GCA_041915065.1. Taxonomy (GTDB): domain Bacteria; phylum Pseudomonadota; class Alphaproteobacteria; order Zavarziniales; family Zavarziniaceae; genus Zavarzinia. Next base: position 1,133 of record JAYSCC010000579.1, on the reverse strand, counting down.
CGGGCGCCCTGAACATGTGGTACGACGCCGACATCGACGCGCGCATGACGCGCACGCTCGGCCGTCCCATCCCCTCGGGCCGGGTTCCGGCCGGTGACGCGCTGGCCTTCGGCCTGGTGCTCTCGGCCTTTTCCGTCCTCTCGCTCGGGCTCTTCGTCAATCTGATCTCGGCCGCCCTGCTGGCCTTCACGATCTTCTTCTATGTCGTCGTCTACACGATGTTCCTGAAGCGGCGGACGCCGCAGAACATCGTGATCGGTGGCCTGTCCGGCGCCCTGCCGCCGGTGATCGGCTGGGCCGCGGTGACCGGCACGGTGAGCCTCGAATCGCTCACCCTCTGCGCCCTGATCTTCTTCTGGACGCCGCCGCACTTCTGGGCCCTCTCGCTGGTCAAGGCGGGCGACTATGCCGCCGTCGGCGTGCCCATGATGCCGAATGTGGTCGGCCCGGAATCGACCCGGCGCCAGATCGTCGCCTATTCCGTGCTGCTCGCCCCGCTCGGCATGGCGCCTTGGGCCATCGGCTTCGCCGGGCCGGTCTACGGCGCCTTCGCCGCCGTGCTGGGCGCCGCCTTCCTCGGCCTCGCCGTCCGCCTCTACGTCGTGCGGACCAACAAGGCGGCGATGCAGCTGTTCGGCTTCTCGATCCTCTATCTCTTCCTGCTCTTCGCGCTCCTCCTGGTCGAGCGCGTGGTGGCGTCGCTGTGAGCCCGGAGATGGCCATGACCGAATCGGACATGCATCGCCGCCGGCGCAGCCGCAATCTGGCCCTGGGCTTCGCCCTGGCGGCCTGGGTCGTGCTGATCTTCGTGGTCAGCATGGTGAAGGTGAAAGGCGGATGAGCGCCGCCCCGGAACACCGGCCGCCGCGCCACGGCCGCACCGCCCTGATTCTGGCCGGTGTCTTCTTCGGGATGATCGGGCTGACCTATGCGTCGGTGCCGCTCTACTACCTGTTCTGCGAGGCAACCGGCCTCGGCGGCACCACTAAGCGCGCCGACCCCGAAACCGCCCAGGCGCCGGTGCCGGTGCTGAACCGCGAATTCGCCGTCCGTTTCGACGCCAATACCGCGGCCGACCTGCCCTGGACCTTCAAGCCAGAGCAGAATTCGGTCACCATCAAGGCGGGTGAGTA
>JAYSCC010000578.1:0-2381 GCA_041915065.1 Zavarzinia sp. | reverse complement strand
CCCGGGCGAAGGCTATGTGCCGGGCAACGCCCGCATGTTCCACGACTGACGGCAGGGCCGCGTCATGGAGGGCACCGGCGTCATCGACCGCTTCCTGGAGGTCTTCACCCGCTACATCGATTCAGGCTTCGGCCTGCTGCACGGCGAGGTCGCTTGGCTCGCCACCACGCTGATCGCCCTCGACATGACCCTGGCCGCCCTGTTCTGGGCCTGGGGTGCCGACGAGGACATTCTCGCACGCTTGGTGAAGAAGACCCTCTTCGTCGGCGTCTTCGCCTATCTCATCGGCAACTGGAACACGCTCGCCCGCATCGTGTTCGAGAGCTTCGCGGGGCTGGGCCTGAAGGCCAGCGGCTCGGCCCTTACGATCGAGGACCTGCTGCGCCCCGGCCGTGTCGCCCAGACCGGGCTCGACGCCGGCCAGCCCCTGCTCCAGGCCCTCTCCGACCTGATGGGCTACTGGTCCTTCTTCGAGAACTTCATCCAGATCGCCTGCCTGCTGCTCGCCTGGGTCCTGGTGCTGCTCGCCTTCTTCGTGCTCTCGGTGCAGCTCTTCGTCACCCTGATCGAGTTCAAGCTCACCACCCTCGCCGGCTTCGTGCTGATCCCCTTCGGCCTCTTCGGCAAATCCGCCTTCATCGCCGAGCGGGTGCTCGGCAATGTGATCTCCTCCGGCGTCAGGGTCCTGGTGCTCGCCGTGATCGTCGGCATCGGCTCCAGCCTCTTCGCCGAGTTCACCGCCGGCTTCGGCGGCGAGCAACCGACCATCGACGAAGCCATGGCGATCGTCCTCGCTTCGCTTGCCATGCTCGGCCTCGGCATCTTCGGCCCCGGTATCGCCAATGGCCTGGTCTCCGGTGGGCCGCAGCTCGGGGCCGGCACGGCTGTCGGCACCGGCCTGGCTGCGGGCGGTGTCATGGCCGCGGGGGTTGCCGGCGCCCGCATGACGGCCGGCGCCGCCGCCGGTGCGACCGCAGCTGGCGTCAGAGCCGGAGCCGGCATCGCCGACGGCACCGCCACAGCCTACACCCTGGGTGCAGCCGGAGAGAGCGGTGCGACGGGCGTCGCCCATGGCCTCGCCGGTGTTGCCCGAGCCGGAGCGGCGGCCGCCTCCCGGCCCCTCAAGGCTGCGGCCGCTAAGTCATCCGCGGCCATGGGCGAGGCCGCCCGGGAAGGAGCGCGAACCACCTTCGCGGCGACCGGCGGCGCTTCGACAGCCGGCACGGTGGCCGGCGACGGCGACGCCGCGTCGAATACCTCGTCCGCCACACCGGCCTGGGCGCGGCGCATGCGGCGCGGCCAGAGCCTGCATCAGGGCGCCAATACTGCCGCCCATGCCATCCGTGCCGCCGACAGCCACGGCGGCGGCACATCCATCTCCCTCTCCGAAGGTGACCGCTGATGTTCAAGCGCGCATCCGTCCGCTACGGCAGAACGCCGGAACCCGAGACCCCCTACCAGCGCGCGGCCCAGGTCTGGGACGAGCGGATCGGCTCCGCCCGCGTCCAGGCCCGCAACTGGCGTCTGATCGCCTTCGGCTGCCTGATCCTGGCCGGCGGCTTCGCTACCGCTCTGGTCTGGCAATCGGCGCGGGGTACCATCGTGCCCTGGGTGGTGGAGGTCGACCGGCTGGGCGAGGCCCGCACCGTCGCGCCGGCGACGCCGGACTACCAGCCGAGTGATGCCCAGGTCGCCTGGCACCTGGCGCGCTTCATCGAGCAGGTGCGCAGCGTGCCGGCCGATCCCATCGTGCTCCGCCAGAACTGGCTGCGCGCCTATGACTTCACTACCGACCGCGGGGCACTGGCCCTCAACGACTATGCCAGGGTTGCCGACCCCTTCGCCAAGGTCGGCCAGCGGCAGGTCTCCGTCGAGGTCTCCAGCGTGATCCGGGCCTCGCCCGACAGCTTCCGCATCGCCTGGAGCGAGAAGCGTTACGAGAGCGGACAACTCGTCGCCACCGAGCGCTGGAGCGCCATCCTGACCATCGCGCTCCGCCCGCCCGCCGATGCCGATCATCTGCGCAAGAACCCGCTCGGCATTTTCGTCAATGCCATCGACTGGTCGAAGGAGCTCACCCCATGATCCGCCCTATCGTTCTGCTTGCCCTCTTGGGCGCCCTCGCCCTCGGGGCCTGCGCCGGCCAGGCGCCACCCGCGATCCGTTACGACGATGCGGCGCCGGCCGTGCGGGCCACCGAGCCGCCAGCACCGGTGACCGTCGTCGAGGTGCCCCGTCCGCTGCCCCTGCCGGGACAGTTGCAGCACCTCCCCGAGGAGCGCCCGCGGCCGGAGCCGGCCGCACCGGCGGCCCGGGTGGAACAGGCCAATGCCGTGGCCCGCGTCCAGCCGGCGCGTGACGGCTTCGTCAATGCGGTGCAG
>JAYSCC010000577.1:0-2383 GCA_041915065.1 Zavarzinia sp. | reverse complement strand
GGCGGCCTGCATTTCCGGGGCGAGACCCTGGCGCCCGACGGCAGCCGGCGCCGGGCCGTCGAACGCCGCGGGCAGGCTGCCGACGCGGTCGCCATCGGCGAGGCGGCGGCGCAGGAACTGCTCGACCGCGGTGCCGCCGCCCTGCTGGGCCGCTGAGGCGGGCGTGCGCCTGCTGATCACCCGGATTCCGGCCGAAGCCGCCCGCCTGGCCGCGGTGCTGACGGCGGCAGGACATGATTGCACCGTGGCACCGATGATCGAGATCGTGCCGCGGCCGGGGGCGACGATCGATACCGCCGGCGCCCAGGGCTTCCTGATCACCAGTGCGAGCGGCTTGGCCGGTCTCGCCGCCGCGACCGACCGGCGCGACCTCCCCGTCTATGCCGTGGGCGATTCGACGGCGCGCAAGGCCCGCGCGGCCGGTTTCGCCACCGTACATTCCGCGGCCGGCGATGTCGACGACCTGGCCGACCTGGTGGCGCGCACGGCCGATCCGGGCGCCGGGCGGCTGATCCATGCCACCGGCGGGGCGGTCGCGGGCGATCTCGCGGGGGTGCTCGGCCGGCGCGGTTTTTCGGTCGAGCGCGTCACCCTCTATGATTCGGTGCCGGCCACGGGCTTCGCGCCCGAAGTCGTGGCGGCCCTGGCGGCCGGCGGCTTCGACGGCTATCTGTTTTTCTCTCCCCGCACTGCGGCGACCTTTGTTACCCTCGCGCGGTCCTGCGTGCCGGGGGCGGACTTCGGCGGCGGGACGGCCTACTGCCTGTCGGCGGCGGTGGCGGCGGCGGCTTCGCCCCTCGGCTTCGGCCGCGTGGCGGTGGCGGCGGCCCCGACCGAAGCCGATCTCGTCGCCTTGATCGCCGCGTAACGCCCGGGATGATCGCCTTGACCGTTCGACGGAGCCAGACATGACCGAGCGTCCCGAGCAGCCGGACCCGAATGCCGACCTGCCGGCCGAGCCCGCTGCCGTTCCGGAACGGCCGGAACTCACGATCGAGGACAAGCCGCTGGAGGATCCGCCGCCGGTGATCGACCCCGCCTATGACGTCAGCCAGCCGCCGCCCGGCCGCGGCTTCCGCCGCAGCCTGTGGACCGGCGTCGCCGCCGTGGTGCTGGTCGGCGCCGGCGCCTTCCTGTGGCACCGCTACGGCGACAACGTCACGGGCACCGACAGCGTGCCGGTGTCCAGCGCCCCGGCACCGGCCAGTTTCGAAGCCCGCCTGAACAGCATCGAAAAGGCCGAGGCGGCGCTGGAACGCAAGCTCCAGGCGCTCGAAGCCCGGGTCGCCGAACTGCCGGACAAGGGCATCGACCCCGCCGCCCTCGACGACATCAGGAGCGAGATCGCAGCGCTCCGCGAGCGCCAGGGTGCCCTCGAAGAAAATCTGGCCGCGGCCGACGGCGGCACCGATACCGAGCCGCCGCCGGAGACGCCGGCTCCGGCGCCCGTCGCCCCCACCTCGCCGATTGCCGATGCCGCCTTGAGTGCGCGCGTCGCCGCTCTCGAAGCCAAGCTGGCCCAGGCGCCCACGGGCGCCGACCCGAGCAAGCTCGCCGCCCTCGAACGCGAGATCGCCGCCCTGAAGGCGGCCGGGGCCGAAACCGACAGCCGCATCACGGCGGAAACGGAGCGCCTGCGCGCGGTCGGCCGCGGTGTCTCGCTGGTCTATGGCATCGGCCGGCTGCGCAACGACCTCGCGACCGAGGCACCCTATGCCCCGGCGCTGGCGACCGTGCGCGGCCATTTCGACGCCCTCGGCCTGCTGCGCGAGCCGACCATCGGCAAGGCGCTGGAAACCCTGGCCGCCCATGCCGACAAGGGTCTGCCGACCACGGCCAGCCTGGCCGCCCGCTTCGCCCCCCTGGCCCGCGCCGCGGTGCAGGCCGCCGCGGTGCCGGCGGACGGCGGCGTGGTCGACCGCCTGCTGGCCGAGGCCGGCAATCTGGTCACCGTGCGGCCGGTGGGCGATGTCGAGGGCGACGATGTCGCCGCCCGCGTCGCCCGCGCCGAGGAACGGCTCGGCCGCGGCGATCTCGCCGGCGCCGTGGCCGAAGTGGCGGCACTGAGCGGGCCGGCGGTCGACGTGCTGGGCGCCTGGCGCGCCGATGCCGAGGCCAGGCTCGCCGCCGAAGCCGCGGTCGACCTGCTGGACGGCGAAGTCGCCGCCCGCTTCGCCGAGGCGAACTGAGAATGCGCGCGCTGATCAAGGTCGTCGTCGCCATCCTGCTGGTCGGCATCGTCGCTGCGGTCGCCGCCTGGCTGGCCGACCGGCCGGGCCTGATCGCGGTGACCTGGCTCGGCTATCGGATCGAAACCTCGGTCGGCGTGCTGATCGCCGTGATCATCCTGCTCTTGGCGGTCGCGGCCGCCCTGCTCCGCCTC
>JAYSCC010000576.1:0-2409 GCA_041915065.1 Zavarzinia sp. | reverse complement strand
GTTCCAGTTTTTCACGTTTCTCGAGCGGCGACGGCGGCAGTGCGACAAAGCGCTCCAGCGCGGCGCGGCGATAGGCATAGAGACCGATGTGATGGAAATGCGGCCCCTCGCCATAGGGTGCGGTCGCCCGGGTGAAGTAGAGCGCGCGGCCGGTGCCGCTGTCGCCCTGCCAGGCCACCACCGCTTTCACCACGTTGGGATTGGTCCGCTCGGCATCGATACGGATTTCGGCCGCCAGGGTCGAGAGGTCGACCGCGGGATTGTTCAGCGGCCGGACCGCGGCCCGAATCACGGCGGGATCGATGGTCGGCAGGTCGCCCTGGACGTTGACCACGATCTCCGCCTCGCCCGCCGGATCGGCCAGGCGCAGCGCCTCGGCGATACGGTCCGAGCCCGAGGGATGGTTCGGGTCGGTCAGCACGGCACGGCCGCCCGCCGCTTCGACGGCAGCCGCGATCTCGGCCTCGGCGGCCGCGACCACTACGGGCCCCAGATTCGCCTCGACCGCGCGGCGCCACACCTGGACGATCATCGGAACGCCGGCGATCGGCGCGAGCGGCTTGCCCGGCAGGCGCGTCGATGCCATGCGGGCGGGAATGACGACGATCGTGGAAGGCATGGGCGGTGACCTGACTGCAATTTCCGAACCACCGGCAATGGAATCCATTGGCGGCGGCCGGGCACTGCGGCAACATGACACGGCGAAGATCGCGCCGCTTGCCGGCAGTTTCCGAGGCGATAGCGCGACCTTATACGGGTTGCGCCTTTTGCTTGGAAGCGGCTAATCTCCGCGCGCTTGTCGGGGCATGGTCGCCCAGGACTCAAGGCACCCTGGACGTAGGGGACGAGGGCACATGGATTCCTTCGAGTTCAACAAAATCGCCGGTGCTGTGCTGGGCAGCGTGCTGGCACTTCTGGTGATTTCCAATGTCGGCGACGCCCTGGTGTCGCCCAAGCCGCTGGACAAGTCGGTCTATGTGGTCGAGGGCGTCGAGACCGAGGGTGGCGGTGCCGCGGCGGCTGCGGCCGCGCCGGTCGTGGAAGCCGATCCGCCGATCGCGACCCTGCTCGCCACGGCCTCGGTCGAGAATGGCCAGAAGCAGTTCACCAAATGTGCGGCGTGTCATACCGCCGGCAAGGGCGAGCCGGCCAAGGTCGGCCCCAACCTCTATGGCATCGTGGGCAACAAGCACGCCCATATGGAAGGCTTCGCCTATTCCGACGCCATGAAGGCCCAGGCCGGCAATTGGGACTACGACAAGCTCTATGTCTTCCTGCGCAGCCCGAAGGATGCCGTTCCCGGCACCAAGATGGGCTTCGCCGGCCTGAAGAAGCCGCAGGACCGCGCCGACGTGATCGCCTACCTGCGTTCGATGGCGGACAGCCCGGTTCCGCTGCCCTGATTGCCCCGCCGGGCAGGCAACGATGCTCACCCGTCGCCACCTGCTCGGCAGCATGGCCGCAGTGCCCCTTCTCGGGGCGCTGCGCCTTCGGCCCGCCGCGGCCGCCGGCGCTGCCCATGGCATCGCCATCTATGACGACCTGAAATACCCGGCGTCTTTCCCGCATTTCGACTATGTCCGGCCCGACGCCCCTAAAGGTGGCGAATTGCGCCAGGGCGTGCTCGGCTCTTTCGACTCGCTCAATCCCTTCATCGTGATGGGCGATGCCGCGGCCGGCGCCGGCTCGATCTACGACACGCTGACCGTCCAGGCCGCCGACGAGCCCTTTTCGGAATACGGTTTGCTGGCCGAGACGATCACGGTCGGGCCCGATCGCGGCTTCGTCGAATATGCGCTCCGCAAGGAAGCCCGCTTCCACGACGGTAAGCCGGTCACCGCAGCCGATGTCGTCTTCAGCTTCGAGACGCTGAAGACCAAGGGCGATCCCTTCTATCGCAGCTATTACGCCAATGTGGCCAAGGTCGAAGCCTCGGGCGACCACATCGTCCGCTTCACCTTCGACGGCACCGGCAACCGCGAGCTGCCGCTGATCATGGGCCAATTGCCCGTGCTGCCCCGCCACTTCTGGCAGGACCGCGACTTCACCAAGGCGAGCCTGGACGTGCCGCTGGGCAGCGGCCCCTATCGCATCGGCAAGGTCGATCCCGGCCGCACCCTGGTGCTCGAACGGGTGGCCGACTATTGGGGCGCCAATCTCGCCGTGAACCTGGGCCGGGACAATTTCGACAGCCTCCGCTTCGACTATTTCCGTGACGAGACCGCCAATCTCGAAGCCTTCAAGGCGGGTGCCGTCGACGTCCGCCAGGAGCGGGTCGCCCGCCTCTGGGCCACGGCCTATGATTTCCCCGCGGTCGCCCAGGGCAAGGTGACGAAGTTGGAACTGCCGGATCACACCCCCGCCGGCATGCAGGGCCTCGCCCTCAACATCCGCAAGCCCAAGTTCCAG
>JAYSCC010000575.1:0-2426 GCA_041915065.1 Zavarzinia sp. | reverse complement strand
CCTGTTCGATCTCTATCTCGCCGAACCCCAGTGCCTGCCGGCCGACTGGGCACGGCGGGCCGAAGGGCCGGGCAGCCCGAAAACCGCAAGGCTCGTGTCCGATTTCATCGCCGGCATGACCGATCGTTTCGCGATCGAAGACCATGCCCGCCTGTTCGACATTACCGTGAACACATGACCCATTTCTTCGACGACCTGGCCCGTGACCTCAAGGGCCGCCTTTCGGCCCTGGCAGAGGCGGGCACCATTCCGCCCCTGCCGGAAAACCTCTCCGCCGTGGTGCTGGAGCCGACACGCGACCCTGTGCACGGCGACGTCGCCACCAATGCGGCCCTCGCCCTCTCGAAGGGCATGGGGTTGAAGCCCCAGGTGCTGGGCCAGCAGATCGCCGCGGCGATGCGCGAGAACCCCCATGTCGTCGAGGCGACGGTGGCGGGGCCCGGCTTCGTCAATCTCCGCCTGTCGGATGATTTCTGGCGCGGCCAGCTCCGGGCCGTGCTCGCGGCCGGCAAGGATTTCGGCGCTTCCGAGCGGGGCGGCGGGCTCAAGGTCAATGTCGAATATGTCTCGGCCAATCCGACCGGGCCGCTCCACGTTGGCCATTGCCGGGGTGCGGTGTTCGGCGACGCGCTGGCGGCGCTCCTTGAAAAGGTCGGCTACGCGGTCACGCGGGAATATTACATCAACGATGCCGGCGGCCAGGTCGACACCCTGGCCCGCTCCGCCCATCTCCGCTACCGCGAAGCCCATGGCGAGACTATCGGCGAGATCCCCGAAGGCCTCTATCCCGGCGACTATCTGATCCCCGTGGGGCAGGGGCTGCGTGAGAAATACGGCGACCGCTTCCTGCACCAGCCGGAATCGGCCTGGCTCGCCCCGGTCAAGGAATTCGCCATCGCCGCCATGATGGCGATGATCCGCGAAGACCTGGAAGCCCTGAACATCCGCCAGGACGTCTTCTTCTCGGAACACAGCCTGCACACCACGGGAAGGATCGACCAGGCGCTGGCGACCCTGACCGAGCGCGGCCTGATCTATGAAGGCGTGCTGGAAGCGCCCAAGGGCAAGCAGCCGGACGATTGGGAGCCGCGGCCCCAGACCCTGTTTAAGGCGAGCCAGTTCGGCGACGACACCGACCGCCCGTTGAAGAAATCGAACGGCGCCTGGACCTATTTCGCCGCCGACATCGCCTATCACCTGGACAAGTTCAAGCGCGGCTTCACCCGCCAGATCGACGTCTGGGGCGCCGACCACGGCGGCTATATCAAGCGGATGCGGGCGGCGGTGACCGCGATTTCCGACGGCAAGGCCGACCTCGACGTGAAGATCTGCCAGCTCGTGAAGCTGACGCGGGGCGGCGAGCCGGTCAAAATGTCCAAGCGCTCGGGCAGTTTCGTGACCCTTCGCGACGTCGTCGACGAAGTGGGCAAGGACGTCGTCCGCTTCATGATGCTGACGCGGAAGAACGATGCGCCGCTCGATTTCGACTTCGACAAGGTGACGGAGCAGTCGAAGGACAATCCGGTCTTCTACGTCCAATACGCCCACGCCCGGGCGCGCTCCGTGCTGCGCAATGCGGCGGCGGAGATCGCCGGTCTCGATACGGCGCGGGAGGCCCTGAAAGCGGCCCCGCTCGAGCGGATCACCACCGCCGACGAACTCGCCCTGGTCAAGCTGATGGCGGCTTTCCCGCGTCTCCTCGAAGCCGCGGCCGAGGCGAGCGAGCCGCACCGCGTCGCCTTCGCGCTCTATGATCTGGCGGCGGCCTTCCACGGGCTCTGGAACAAGGGCAAGGAAGATCCGTCGCTCCGCTTCATCCATGCCGACGATCCGGCACTCACCCTGGCGCGCCTCGCCCTGTTGCAGGGCCTGTGCGATGTGATCGCCTCCGGCCTCGGCATTCTCGGTGTGACTCCGGTCGAGGAGATGCGTTGATGCAGGGCAGCTCGCCGCAAGATCCCTATTCGCCCGACCCTTACGGCCAGGGACCCTACCGCCCCGGCCCGCCGGGTGAGCGCCTGGTGCCGCCCTCGACCGAGGAGGAGGGCGGTGGCCTGAAGATCGGCCGGCTCCTGCTGCTCGGTCTGGCCGGTGGTGGGCTGCTCTATTTCGGGCTCAGCCTGCTCGCCGGCGGCGATCACCAGACGGTGACCGACGCCAACAGCGTGCCCCTGGTGCGGGCCGACAATTCGCCGACCAAGGTGCCGCCGGAAGAACCGGGCGGTATGGAAGTGCCCGACCAGGACAAGCTGATCTTCGACCGGATCGGCGGTGGCTCGGGCGATTCCAGCCTGCCCGAACAATTGCTGCCCCCACCGGATACGCCGATGGCGCGTCCGACCGCACCGCCGCCGGCCCCGCCGCCCAGCGCGGAGGCCCCGGCGGCCCCGCCCGCGGCAGCCCCGGCCCCCTCGACTGCGGCGCCG
>JAYSCC010000574.1:0-2428 GCA_041915065.1 Zavarzinia sp. | reverse complement strand
ATCGTGCGCTCGCTGATCCAGGCGATCGCCGGCACCCGCTCGACCCGTTTCGACCTGCCGATCGAAACGCCGATGATGGTGCTCGGCGCCGCCATCACGGTAACGCAAGTGGTGATCCTGGCGGCCACCGCGGTCTTCGTCCTGGGCTTCCTGGTCGTCCTCTACAAGACCGGGCTCGGACGGGCGATGCGGGCGGTGGCGACCCAGCCCGAATTGGCCCGGGCTTGCGGCATCGATTCAAGCCGCGTGGTCGATACCATCGGCTTCCTGGGCGGCGCCTTCGCGGCCTTGGGCGGCGTCCTGCTCGCGGTCGGCAGCCAGGTTCATTTCAACCTGGGGCAGGACCTCCTGCTGCCGGTCTTCGCCGCGGCGATCGTCGGCGGCCTCGGCAGCCCGGTCGGTGCCGTGTTCGGCTGCCTGGCGCTCGCCGTGGTCGAAACGCTGGTGACCAATCTCAACTTCGGCTTCGTGACCGGGGACGACTTCCTCTATGTCCCGCTCTCCTATGGCCCGGCGGCCGGTTTCTGCCTCCTGGTGCTGACCCTGATCGTCCGGCCGAACGGTCTCTTCTTCAAGGAGAGCAGCCGTGTCTGATTTCATCGTCCATGTCCTGATCATCGCTGCGACTTATGGCATTGCGGTGGCCAGCCTGAACCTCCAGATCGGCGTCGCCGGCTTGATGAATTTCGGCCAGATCGCCTTCTTCGGGATCGGCGGCTATGCGGTCGCCATGGCGGCCAGCGCCGGCCTGCCGCCGATCGCCGGCATCCCCCTGGGCGTCCTGGTGGCGGCCGTGGCGGGGGCCGCGATCGGCCGCCTCGGCCGCAATCTGAAGGCCGAATATTGGGCCATCGCCACCCTCGGCATCGCCGAGATCTTCCGCATCGTGCTGATCAACGAGGGCTGGGCGACCGGCGGGGCCGGCGGCATCGGCGGCGACCTTTCGCTCTTCCCCGGTCTTGCGGAACCGGCCGCGACCTGGGCCATGCTCGGCGTCGCCCTGGCGGGCCTCCTGCTCGCCTGGGTTCTGGTGCGTGGCCTGACCGAGCGGCAGTTCGGCCGGATCCTCCGCCTGATGCGGGAACAGCCCGATCTCGCGGTCTCCTTCGGGCATGACATCGTCGCCTACAAGGTGAAGGCGATGGCGATGGCGGCCGCGATCGCCGCCTTCGGGGGCGCGCTGGCGACTTCCTATATCGCCTATATCAGTCCGGGCGATCTCGTCTCCTTCGGCACCTTCATGCTGTGGACCATGGTGATCATCGGCGGCATCGGCAACAACCGGGGTGCCGTGCTCGGCGCCTTCGTCGTCCAATTCATCTTCGTCGGCGCCCTGTTCCTGAAGGACGGGCTGGGCCTTCCCTCCGAACTCGCGGGTGCGCTCCGCATGCTGATCGTCGGCGTGCTGCTGCTCGCCTTCCTGATGATCCGACCCGAAGGGCTGCTGCCCGAGAGGCTGCGCAAGATCGATGCTGAAGACTGAAGCCATCGCCAAGCATTTCGGCGGCCTCGAAGTGCTGTCGGACGTCAATCTCGGGGTCGAGGCGGGCGAGATCGTCGGCCTGCTCGGGCCGAACGGCTCGGGCAAGACCACCCTGCTCAACATCCTGTCGGGCTTCCTTCGCCCCTCCGGCGGCCGCATCCGCTACGACGGGCGAGAGATCGGCGGCATGGCACCGGAGGCGATCGCCCGCCTGGGCATCCGGCGAACCTTCCAGCTGCCCCGCATGCCGGACAAAATGTCCTGCGCCGAGCTGCTGCTGACCGCGGTCGACCAGCCGATCGGCACCCGCCTGTTCGCCTGGCCCGGCAGCGCCCGCGCGGAAGCGCGGAACGCCCGGAAGCGCGCCTTCGAGATGCTGGAACACCTGGAATTGACGCGGGTGGCGCATCAGCCGGCCTCCGGCATTTCGGGCGGCCAGCAGAAGCTGTTGGCGCTGGGTGCCGCGATCCTGGGCGGCGCCCGTCTCCTGCTCCTCGACGAACCCACGGCGGGGGTCAACCCGACGCTACGTCTTCGCCTGGTCGAGACCTTGCAGGAAATCCGCCGCCAGGGTGTGACCCTGGTCGTCGTCGAGCACGACATGGGGTTCATCGGCCGGCTGTGCGACCGCTGCGTCGTGCTCGACCGCGGTGCCCTGATCGCCGACTGCAAGCCCGAGCACCTGATGGAGAACGAGCGGGTGGTCGAAGCCTATCTGGGCAAGCGCGAGCCGCGGCCGGCGGCGCCCGACGCCCTGCTGCGCACGGCGGAGGCCTGACCATGGCACTGGAATTGAGCGGCATCGCTGCTGGTTACGTTCCCGGCGTCGACATCCTGCGCGGGCTCAGCCTGACCGCGGCACCGGGCGAGATCGTCACCATCATCGGCCCCAACGGCTCCGGCAAGTCGACCAGCCTGAAGGTCGCCGCCGGTTACCTGCTGCCC
>JAYSCC010000573.1:0-2443 GCA_041915065.1 Zavarzinia sp. | reverse complement strand
GCCCATCGCCTCTCGGCCGATCCGACTGTGACCGTCGCCCTGATCGAGGCGGGCGGGCGCGACTGGAATCCTTTCATCCACATGCCGACGGGCATGAAGGTCCTGGTCGGCGGCAAGTCGGTGAACTGGCATTTCGAGACCGAGCCGCAGGAACAGATGAACGGGCGCCGCCTGTTCTGGCCGCGCGGCAAGGTGCTGGGCGGTTCTTCCGCGATCAACGGCATGGTCTATATCCGCGGCCACCGCTCGGATTACGACGCTTGGGCGCAGGCCGGCTGCCGCGGCTGGTCGTGGGACGAGGTGCTGCCCTATTTCACCCGCTCCGAGCACAACGAGCGCGGCGCCGACGGCGCCCATGGCCAGGGCGGCCCCCTCAACGTGCAGGATTTCGCCGAGCCCAATCCGCTGGTCGACGTCTTTCTGGCGGCGGGCCAGCAGGCCGGCCTGCCCTTCACGCCGGATTTCAACGACGGCGACCACCTGCTCGGCGTCGGCACCTATCAGCGCACCTGCAAGGACAATCGCCGCTGGTCGACCGCGCGCGCCTTCCTCGGCGCCTCGGAAGGGCGCCGCAACCTCACCATCGTGACCCGCGCCCAGGCCACCAAAGTGCTGGTCGAGGGCGGAAGGGCAATCGGCGTCGAAGTGGCGCGCGGCCGCCGGCGCGAGACGATCCGCGCGACGCGCGAAGTTATCCTGTCCGGCGGGGCGGTGAACACGCCGCAGCTCCTCCTGCTCTCCGGGATAGGCCCGGCCGACGAGATCCGCCGCCATGGCATTCCCGTCGTGCTCGACCTGCCCGGCGTCGGCCGGAACCTGCAGGATCACCTCGGCATCGGCCTCTATTACGATTGCCCGGCCAAAGTCTCCTACGACGAGCTGATGACGCCTTGGGGGCAGATTTCGACCCTGGCCAAATATTTCCTGACCCGGAAAGGGGCGGGGGCCAGCCATGGCTTCGAATCCGGCGGCTATGCCTCGTCGCGCCCCGGGTTGGAGGCGCCGGACCTGCAATTCTTCTACCTGTCCAGCCTGGCCGTCGACCATGGGCGCCAGCACCTGGGCGGCAAGGGGTCGCAGATCGATTTCTACCCGGTGCGTCCCGCCTCGCGCGGCTGGCTCGGCCTGCATTCGGCCGATCCGCTGGCGGCACCGCTGATCCAGCCGAACTATCTCCAGGTCGGCGACGACCTCGAAGTGATGGTCGACAGCCTGCTGATCGGGCGCGAGATCTTCGCCGCCAAGGCCTTCGACGGTTACCGCGGGCGTGAGGTTCGGCCCGGCCCCGACTTCGGCACCAGGGACGATCTCCGCCGTTACATCCGCGCCAAGGCGGAAACCGCCTACCACCCCGTCGGCACCGCGCGCATGGGCACCGATGCGATGTCGGTGGTCTCGCCCGAACTTCGGGTCCACGGCATCGCCGGGCTCCGGGTCGTCGATGCCTCGATCATGCCGAACGTGGTCTCCGGCAATACCAATGCGCCGACCATCATGATCGCCGAAAAGGCGGCCGACATGATCCTCGGGCGCGGGGCGCCGGCCCAAGCGAAAGCAGCCTGAGTTCAGCGAGCCCCTTCGGCGTCGCGGAGCCGGAGGTAGAAAGTGCGCAGCGCCTCGGTCACCGGACCGGGGCGCCCGCTGCCGATCGGCCTGCCGTCCAGCATGGTGGCCGGCGTGATGCCGCCGAAAGTGCCGGTGACGAAGGCTTCGTCGGCATTGGCGACGTCGGACAGGGTGAAATTGCGAATTTCCAGCGGCAGGTTGTTGGCGCGGGCGAGGGCCATCACATGCCCCCGCGTGATGCCGTTGAAGCAATAGTCGCCGCTCGAGGTCACGACCGTGCCGCCCTTCACCATGAAGAAATTGGTGGCGTTACAGCTCGACACGAAGCCGAGCGGGTCGAGCATCAGGGCTTCGTCGGCGCCCGCCTTGATGGCGTGGTTCAAGGCGATGATCAGGTTGAGCCTGGAATGGCTGTTCAGGCGCATGTCGAACATGTCGGCTGGGGTGCAGCGGATCGGCACCGAGGCGAGGTGGAGGCCGCGCTCGAACAGGGCGGGCGAGGGCTCCTTCCATTCGGCGACGATGACCAGCGTGGCCGGCCCCACGGTCATGCGCGGGTCCTGGTTCGGCGTCTTTTTGAGGCCGCGGGTGACCATCAGGCGGATGTGGACGCCGTCGGTCATATTGTTGGCGACCACCGTCTCATAGAGGGCGGCGGCGAGTTCGAGCCGGCTCCGCCCGATGTCGAGGTCGATCGCCCGGGCGCCCGCGAAGAGACGGTCTAGATGACGGTCCATGAAGGCGATCCGCCCGCGGATCAGGCGGAAGCCTTCCCAGACACCGTCGCCCAGCACGAAGCCGGCATCGAAGACGGAAACCTTGGCCTCGCTCCGCGGCACCAGGGTGCCGTTCACATGGATCAGGACCGTCTCGTTCC
>JAYSCC010000572.1:0-2457 GCA_041915065.1 Zavarzinia sp. | reverse complement strand
CCAGGCGTGCCACCAAGTCGCCGGCGCGCAGATGATCGCGGAACATGGCGCCGAGCAGGGTCAACGCCTTGTCGCCCCAGGCATGGCCGTGGCGGTCGTTCAGCGGCTTGAATTCGTCGAGGTCGAGCAGCAGGAGCGCACCGGAGACACCATGACGGTCGGCCTGGCGCAGCTTGACCGGCAGTTCCTGGTCGAAGGCACGACGGTTCATGATGCCGGTGAGGGCATCCACGCGCGATTGCGTCTCGAGCAGGGCGACCCTTTCCCGGACGCCGAGGGCAAGACCCAGTTGGTCGGCCACGGGGCCCAGGATGCCGGCCTGCTCACCCGGCCAGTCCGGCCCGTCACGCAGCAGCACGATGGCGCCGACCGCGACCCCACCTTCCGCGGCGATCGCCACCAGCACCGAGATGCCGTCGATTTCCAGCCGTTCGACCCGGCCGACGACCGGCCCGAGGGAGCATATTTGGGTGACCGCCGCGGCGACGCGCTCGGCGAAAGGCCCGGCCCGGCCGAGGATCACCGCGGGTGCCATGGCACCGCCGCCGTCACGCGCCAGCACCAGGGCGCCCTGGGCATGGAGTGTCGCCATCGCAGCCTCGGCGGCGACGCGGATCGCCCGTTCGGGGCCGCCGGCGCCGCGCATGGCATTGACCACGGCGCCGCCCAGCCGCTCGCGGTCGAGCGCTTGGGTCAAAGCCGTCTCGCGGGCACGGGCCGCGGTCACGTCGCGGGCGACACCGCGCAGGCCGGCGACGGCACCATTCTCATCCGCCACCGGCCGGACCGACAGGCGGACATAGCGCCGGGTGCCCTCCTGCGACAGGAGCCAGACTTCGAGATCGGCGATCTCCTCGCGGGAGACGAAGGGATTGGCCCTGCCGGCCAGCCACTCGGGATCGATCAGGTCGGCGGCATAAGCGCCGATCAGGGCCGCAGACTCATAGCCGAAGACCATCGCCGGGGAAGCGAAGATCAGACGGCCGTCGCGATCGGTCTCGAAGGTGAAATCGGGCAGGCAGGACAGAATGTCGCCCAGGCGATCGACCTCTTCAGCCAGTCGGAGGGCGCGCCGACGTTCTTCGGTGACGTCGCGGGCGAGCAGGACCACGGCAGCCCCCATGGGCAGGGCGGTGACCTGGTAGAGGCCGCTGCGGTCGATCAGGATTTCGCGCTCTACCCCCTGGGCACCGTGGCGCGCAGTCTCGACCAGGTCGATCAGGCGGGAATGGCCGGCACGGAGCGCGAGCACCAGCGGACGCGCGTCGCCGTTCTCCTCGACCACGCGAATCCCCTGGCCGACGATCAGGGCTGGCCCTGGATATTGAGCGACCAGACGATCGAGCATCGCCGCCGCCGCATTCCGGGGGCTGGCTGGCTTATCGTCCATGGCCCGGCCTGTCATCACGCCTGTACTGTCCTTTTCTGGGAAGCTCGCTCGGAGCCTAGCCGCGCTTCGTCAAGAATTGGTTGACAGGCCTTGTCAGGGGCGGCCGCAGCGGCCAATGTGCCGCACCATGGCTCCGAAAACGCTGTCTGCGACCGAAACCTGGGTCTTCGACCTGGATAACACGCTCTATCCCGCCTCCTGCCGTCTGTTCGATCAGATCGAGGCCAAGATGCGCGCCTATATCATGGACCGCCTGGCCATGGACGCCGAGGCGGCCAATGCCTTGAAGAGCGAGCTGTTCCGCCGCCACGGCACCACCATGAAGGGCTTGATGCTGGACCATGGCGTCGATCCCCATCATTTCCTGGATTTCGTGCACGACATCGACCTCTCGCCGCTCGACGCGGCCCCGGCCCTCGATGCCGTGCTGGCCCGCCTGCCGGGGCGTAAGGTGATCTTCACCAACGGCTCGACCGGCCACGCGGAGCGCGTACTGGCCCGCCTCGGCATCGCCGGCCATTTCGACGGCATTTTCGACATCGTCGCCGCCGGCTTCACACCGAAGCCGGAAATCGGCCCTTACCGCGCCATGGCGGCGGCCCTGGAGGTCGAGCCGGCGCGGGCCTGCATGGTCGAGGACATGGCGCGCAACCTGCTGCCGGCTGCCGAAATGGGCATGGCCACGGTGTGGATCCCGAACGGCACCGACTGGGGCGCCCAGGGCCAGGGCGACCATATCCACCATGTCACCGACGATCTGGCGGCCTTCCTGGCCGCGATCGGTTGACAGCGCAGCCCGTGCCCCTAATGTCCGGGGCGTTTCACAGGAATGAGGGCGCCATGGCCGGCCACGAACTCGAATCCACCATCGAAGCCGCCTGGGAGGCGCGCGACGGCATAACTTCGGCGACCATGGGTGCCACCCGTGCGGCGGTCGAGGCGGCGCTCGAACTGCTCGATTCCGGCGAGGTCCGCGTGGCCGAGCCGAAGGACGGCGGCTGGGTGGTGAACCAGTGGCTGAAGAAGGCCGTGCTGCTGTCCTTCCGCCTGAACGATTCGGTCGCCGT
>JAYSCC010000571.1:0-2457 GCA_041915065.1 Zavarzinia sp. | reverse complement strand
GCTGGCGGCCGAGACCATGGTGCTGATGTCCGAAGGCCTGGTGCGCGCCACCAGTCTCGAAGACGCTGCCATCGGCAAGGCCAAGGTCGGCGAGTTCAAACACCTGATCGCGCTCTATCTCCGGGACCTGTCGATCGGCGATTGACAGTATCGGTGCATTCATGTCATTAAAACTGACATGAATGTGCCGACCAAGACATATGACTCGCCCCTCCGCCGCCGTCAGCAGGCGGCGACGCGGGATGCCATTCTCGAAGCCGTCGGCCTGCTGGTCGAGGAAGCGGGGCTGGATGCCGTCTCCTATGCCGCCGTGGCGGCCCGTGCCGGGGTTCAGGAGCGCACGGTCTATCGCCACTTTGCGACCCGGGCCGACTTGCTCGACGCTTTCTGGCGCTGGGTGAACGACCAGGCCGGCATCGTCGGCTTTCCCGCCAGCGAGGCGGAGTTGCGGGCCATGCCGGCCACGGCCTTCGCCGGCTTCGACAAGCGGCCGGCGATGATGGCAGCCCTGGCTTATTCGGAAGCCGGTCGCAACTTTCGCCTGGCGGTGAATGCGGAACGCCAGGCGGCCTATCGCGCCATCCTGGCCGAACGGCTGAAGGGCCTCGACGCCGAAACGGCGGCCCGGGTCTGTGCCGCGATCCAGCTTCTCTACAGTGTGACCGCCTGGGCGACCATGCGGGATTTTTGGCAGCTCGACGGCAAGGCCGCGGGCGAAACCGTGGCCTGGGCGATCGATCGCTTGCTGGCCGCGGTTGAGAAGGGTGACCTGCCGTCGCCCGCATCCGACAAATGAGGGAAGAAATGCTGTTCCACGCCTCGATCCCGGCGCAGGACGCCGAAACCGCCGCCGCCGTTCTGGCCGAGATCTGGCAGGGTGAAGCCCTGCCGTTTCCGCCGGTGCCTGGTGCCCATGTCGTCTTCGCGGGCGACGACAAGGCTACCACCCTCGAAATCTATCCAGCGGAGCGTACGCTGGAGCCCGCGGCCGAGGGTGTCGCCATCGGCCTCGGCGACCCGCGCCAAGGCTATGTCGGCGATCACGTTGCGATCGCCAGCGCCCGGCCAGCGGAGGAGATCGCGGCGATCGCCCGGGCCGCTGGCTGGCGTGTCCAAGTGGCGAGCCGCGGCGGTCTGTTCGACGTGGTCGAGGTCTGGCTCGAGAATCGCTACATGATCGAAGTCCTGAGCCCGGAGATGCAGGCGGCCTATTGCGGCCTGATGACCGCGGCGAATTGGCGCGGTTTCCTGGCGGCCGGGCCGGGTCCCCAGGCGCCGGGCGGCGTTGTCGCAGGGTGAGGGGGCCTCTGGACAAGGCGTTCTAGAATTCCTATTCTAAATGCCATCATGGTCAGAACTGCACAATTCTCGGCGGACGCCTTTGTCGGCGCCGCCATCGCCCTCGTCGCCGATGACGGTCCCGGGGCGGCTTCCATTCCGGCGATCGCGCGTCGCGTCGGCGCGCCGACCGGCTCGCTCTATCACCGTTTCCCCTCGAAGGCGGCCGTGCTGGGCGCCGCCTGGGCCGAGGTCCAGGGTGATTTCATCGCCGCCCTGGTGCCGCCGCTATGCGAGGCGCGGGCCGATCTCACGGCACTCACCCTGGTCGAATGGGCCCGGGCCAAGCCGCTGCGTGCCCGCTTCCTGCTGCTGAACGACCTCGACACCCTGGTCGAGGGCGCCGCGTTGCCGGACGATCTGCGTGCCGCCCTGGCCCGCCAGGAAGAGGCACTGGATCTCGCCTTCCGCGCCCTGTTGGGCGGCACCGCTGATGCGGAAGTGGAAGCCCGCCTGCGCTTCCAGGTCTTCGACGGGCCGATCGCCATGCTGCGCCCGCATCTCCTGAGCCGGGGCGCAGTGCCGGGCTTCGTCGACGCCATGGTAGCCGATCTGCACGGCGGCATCCGGCTGGAGCGGGTGGCATGATCCGCTATTCGACCCAGACCGAGGCGGGCCGCCGGATTCCCCTGCATGACGCCGAGGGCTTCGAGGGCATGCGCCGGGCCGGCCGCCTGGCCGCCGCCACGCTCGCCTATATCGCCCCCTTCGTCCGTCCCGGCGTCTCGACCGCGAAGCTCGACAAGCTGTGCGAAGATTTCATGCGCGGCAACGGCGGCATTCCGGGCACCATCGGCTATCATGGCTATCAGCACGCGAGCTGCATCTCGGTCAACCATGTGGTGACCCATGGCATCCCGTCCGACGACAAGATCCTGGCCGAGGGCGACATCCTCAATATCGACGTGACGCCGGTGCTGGATGGCTGGTTCGGCGATGCCAGCCGCATGTATGTCGCCGGCAAGGCCAATGTGAAGGCGCGGCGCTTGGTCGATACCACGCTCGAATCCCTGCTCGCCGGCATCGCCGCCGTGAAGCCGGGGGCGACACTGGGCGACGTCGGCCACGCGATCGAGACGGTGGCGCATCGCGAGCGCTTCACTATCGTCGAGGATTTCT
>JAYSCC010000570.1:0-2461 GCA_041915065.1 Zavarzinia sp. | reverse complement strand
CGGCATGGCCTGGAGGTTTTCCAGCATGTCGCGGAGGTCGGACAGCATCTTGCGCGCCGCCTCGCGGGAGCCGCCTTCGGCCGCCTTTTGCGCCTCGTCGATCATGCGTTGGAGGTCTTCCGGCGTCAGCACGCGGCCGTCCGGCGTCGCCTGTTGGGCCTGCATCTCGCCGCCGTTCCGCATCGCCTCCTCGGTCAGGGCCTGGAGATAGTCGGCCATGGCCTGGCGCAGGTCGTCCATCAGGCGGGCGACTTCGGCATCGGAGGCACCGTTCTGCAGGGCCTGTTCGAGGGCGTCCTGCGCCGCGCGCAGGGCGGCTTCGGCACTCGGCACCCGGCCCTGGTCGAGGTCGAGGGCGATTTCCCAGAGGAGGTCTACCACGCTGGCATCGGCCGACCCGTCGCCATGGCGGATCAGTGCCGTCACCGCGAGGTCGAGCCCCAAGAAGACCGAGACCCGGCCTTCATAGGCATCGGTCTGGTCGGCGATGGCGGCCAGCACGGTGGCGACCTTGCGGCGCTCTTCGGGGTGCTGCACCAGCGCCTTACGCGCGGCCACGATGGCGCGGGCGACGGGATGGCGGAAACTCCGCTCCGGCAGGGCGAAGGTCACGCTGTCCGAACGACCGGTCTGGCCGAGGGCGTCGGTCGCCACCAGTTCGGCGGCGACGTCGAGCCCGGCCCAGGGATGCGCGGTCAGGTCCTTGAAGGCGGTGCCCTTGGCTTCCGGCCGCCCGGTGGCACCGCCCAGCGGCACGGTCAGCGGCTCGGCATGGCCGGCCAGATGGATGACCAGGGCGACCGAAGCGACGCCGTAATCGTCCCTGGCGTCGAAGGCGATGCGAAGGGCATGCCGTTCGGTCGCAACCGGGGGCGAGGCGAAGGCCACCACCGGCGGCGCATCGGGCACGATTTCGAGCGGCCAAGCCGCCCATTCGGAATCGCCGTCGAGCAGGCGGAGCGTCGGCGCCGCGCTGACCGGCACCTCGCCCGCAAAAGTGCCCGCCTCGACGGTGTCGAGCGCGGTCACCTGGTCCCCGAAGGCAACGGCACCGGCCCCGGCGCCATAGATCCGCGCCATCAGCTTGGAACCGGCCGCGACCCGCAGGTGTTGGCCCGGCGGAATACCCTGCCCGCCCAGATAGACCGGCGGCAGGCGGGTATAGGCAGGCGGCGTGATCCAGGCGGTGTAACCGCTGGCGCTGCCGGCGGGCGCGCCGCCGGCCGGGGCGAAGCGCGGCACCACGGCTTCGGCCAGGCGCTCCGGCCCGGCATTGCCGGCGGCGATACCGGTCACCACCAGGGCCAGGATCACCGCGGCACGCAGCGCATAGGGATCGTGCCTCACCAAGCCGGCGTGAGGCGCGCCGACCCGAAGCCCCCGCACGCGGGCGGCAGCCCGGGCCAGATGGGCCTGCCACAGGGCCTGCGAGGCAGGATCGCCCGCCCCTGCCGCCAGGTTGTCGTCCAGGGTTTCAAGCGCGCGGTGGGGCAGCGCATTGTCGCGCTCCAGCCGGCGCCGCGCCTTGGCTGCCTCAGGCAGGCGCAACGCCGCCGGCACGCCGCGCCAGCCGACGATCAGGGCGAGGCCGAACAGGCCGAGCAGGATGGCATGGACGACCGGCGGCACATGTTCGAACACCCCGGCCAGAGCGAGGGCCGCAAACGTGCCGGCGACGCCGAGACCGGGCCAAAGCGCCGGCCACAGGGCTTCGAAGGCGAGGACGAGGCGAGCCGCCAGCAGGCGCCGCGCGAGCCTTCCGTCCCCGCCCGCCATCTCAGGCGTCCCCGCCGGGCGAAGAGGGCCCGAGCCAGGAGGGCAGACGGTCGAGGCCGATGATCCGCTCGACCGGCACGCGCTCGCGCACCACGGCAAACTCGTCGCCGTTGACCAGCACTTCCGGGATCAGCGGCCTTGTGTTGTAGGTCGAGGCCATGACGGCGCCGTAAGCCCCGGCCGAGAGCACGGCCAGCAGGTCGCCCTGTTTCGCCGCCGGCAGCGGCCGGTCGAGGGCGATGAAATCGCCCGTCTCGCACACCGGGCCGACCACGTCGACCGGCGCCACCGGCGCATCGGCCGGCGCCGCCACCACGGGCAATATGCCGTGATAGGCATCGTAGAGGGTGGGCCGGATCAGGTCGTTCATGGCCGCATCGACGATCACGAAAGTCTTGGCCGTCGCCTTCTTCACATAGAGGACGCGGGTCACCAGAACACCGGCATTGCCGACGATCAGGCGCCCGGGCTCCAGAATGATGCCACAGCCGAGGTGACCCGTCGCGCGCTTCACGATGTCGGCGTAATGCTCGGGCGCGGGCGGCACCAGGCGGTTTTCCTCATAAGGAATGCCGAGGCCGCCGCCGAGGTCGAGGCGATCGATCTTATGGCCGTCGGCCCGGAGTGCCTGCACCAGTTCGGCGACCTTGCGGAAGGCCGCTTCGAAGGGTTCGAGCGCGGTCAA
>JAYSCC010000569.1:0-2461 GCA_041915065.1 Zavarzinia sp. | reverse complement strand
TATAATAGGGCGGCCCGTCCAGGACGGCGGCCAGGAAACGCTCGACGAACTCGGGATCGCGGGCGAAACGCGCGGCCTCGGCCGGTGGCGCTGGCTCGGCCAGCGCAGGCCCCGCCGCCAGCACCAGGGCGGCGGCGACCAGCAGGCGCCGGATCACGCCTCGACCCGGGCCAGATGGGCGTCGATCGCGGCGAGCGAGACGGGCTCGTCCAACAGGGGGGCATGGCCCCGCGCCGGCACCTCGACGGCGACCAGATCGGGCTTGGCCGCCTTCATCTTCTCGACCGTGGCGGCGGCCAGCAAGTCGGAGAGGGCGCCGCGCAGCACCAGGGTCTGAACCGCGGCGAGGCCGGCGAACAGCGGCCACATGTCGACCGGCGGGCCGCCCGCCCGCATGGCGTCGCCGATCTTCGGGTCGTAATTGGGCCGAAGCCCGCCTTCCGGCTTCTCGGTGAAGACGGCGCGGGCGAATTTCATCCAGGCGGCGTCGTCGAGTTCGGGGAACTGGCTCAGGTTGATCAGGCGGATCTGCGCCACCGCCTCGTCCCAGGTGACGGGGTCGCTCTGCTTGCCGGCATAGGTGGCGATGCGGGCGAGGCCGGTGGGATCGAGTTCCGGCCCGATGTCGTTGAGTACGGCGCCAGCGACCAGGGATGGCGCGGCCAGGGCGACGATCTGGGTCACGATGCCGCCGAGCGAGGTGCCGACGAAGAAGGCCCGCGTGACACCGAGCCCGGCGAGCAGCCCGATCGTGTCCCTGGCATAGGTCGGCGGCTGGTAGTTCATGAATTCCGGGTCATAGGCGGAACGCCCGCGGCCGCGGAAATCGGGCGAGATCACCCGCCGCCCCCCGGCCGAGAGATAGAGCGCCAGATCCTCGAAATCCGCGGAATTGCGCGTGAGGCCGGGCAGGCAGATTACCGGCAGGCGGGGATCGGCCGGATCGCCATAAAGCCGCGTATAGAGCGACAACCCGTCGAAGGAGGTCGCGTGCAGGGTCTCGTAACCGGCCATGGTTCAGCCCGCAGTCGAACGGAAGGGTTGCTCCACGACCGGCGTCGTCCGCATCGAGGAACCCCGCAGCAGGTCCCTGGCGATGCCGAGGGGCACCGCCTTGCCGGGCGCCAGGCGTTGGCGATAGACCTGGGTATTCTCGATCACGCGCTGGACGTAGTTGCGCGTCTCCTCGAAGGGGATCAGCTCGATCCAGTCGATCACGTCGACGCTGGACGAGCGGGGATCGCCGTTGCGGTCCACCCATTGGTCGATCCGGTTGCCGCCCGCGTTATAGGCGCCTGCGACCATGGCGTAGGAACCGGCGAAATCGTCCAGCAATTCGTCCAGATGGGCGACGCCCAGGGTCATGTTGTAATGCGGATCACTGGTCAGCTTGCGCTGGTCGAAGCCGAGGCCGATCTTCTTGGCGACCAGCTTGGCGGTCGCCGGCATGAGCTGCATCAGGCCGCGGGCGCCGGCCGGGCTGACCGCGTCGGGGCGGAATTCGCTCTCCTGCCGGGTCAGGGCCAGGGCCAGAGCCGGCTCGGTCAGGCTGCCGGAAGGCATGGAGAGCACGGGATAGCCACGGTTGGTCAGCAGCGTGCCGACGAAGCTCGCTTCCTTGGCGGCGATCACGCCGGCATAGGTGTCGCCGTTGGCGGCCGCGATCTCGGCGATCATGGCGCGCATGCCGGGGCTCGTGCTGTTTTCCATCGCCGCCTTCACGAAGGGGCGGATCCGGCTCTCCTCGCCGATCTCAATCATCATGCGGATGGCGCGGACGAGATCGTCCCGCTCGGCCGCGGCCTGGTCGGTGCTGGTCGGACGTGGGTCGGGCGGCAGCGGGCGGGCGTTGGTCTCGCCCAGCTCGAAGGCGGCGAGCTGGCCGTAGAAGGTCTGGGGCTGGCCGGCGGCGCGCTCGTACCAGTTGCGCGCATCGGCGGCGCGGCCGCCGGCTTCCGCGGCGCGTCCGGCCCAGTAATTGGCGCGCGAGACCGAGATCGGCGTCTGCACCTTGCTCGCCATGGCCGAGAAATGGCGGAGTGCCGCGTCGGGCTGGCGCAGGAAGCGGAGCGCGATCCAGCCGGCGGTCCATTCCGCCTCGTAATAGTCGGTGCCTTCGGTCAGGTTGTGGGCGCGGGCGACCCGGTAGGCGTCCTGGTAGCGCCCGGCGGCGAGCAGGCGCCGCGCGGCATAGCGCAGATGCGGCCACCAGCGCCCCGGGTTCTGGGCAGCGACCCCCTCGGGCAGGGAGGCGATCAGGTCGACCGCCTGGTCGTCCAGGTCGAGCGAGCGGAGATAGCGCACCCGGGCATAGAGCAGGCCGGGGGCGTCGCGCCGGTCGGCCGGCACGGCGGTGTAATCGGCATTGGCGGTGCGCGTCGCCAGGATGAAGGAGATCGCGGCATTGGCGGCGGCGCGGTCGGCCGGCGGGACATAGGCCATCAGGCGCCGCGCCTCGGCC
>JAYSCC010000568.1:0-2461 GCA_041915065.1 Zavarzinia sp. | reverse complement strand
CTGCTGCCGACTCCGGCGCGGCTGACGGCGGTCCTGGCCGCCGACCGCCCGCTCGCGGCAGTGCAGACCACTTTCCACAGTTTCGCCCGGCTGGCCGCTCTCGGCCCGGCCGGCCGTGCATGAACCGACCGAGGAGGGGCTGGCCATGGGTATCATCGAACGGCCGGATGCAGCACAGGTCCTGCCGCTGGCGATCGGCCAGCGCGGTCTTTGGGTGAGCAGCAAGATCGCGCCGAAGGGTTCGGTCTTCAACATCTCGGAATATATCGAGATCCACGGGGCGTTGGATCCCAAGCTGTTCATCGCCGCCCTGCACCGCCTGGCCCAGGAGGCGGAGACGGCGCGCACCCATATCGTCGACACCGACGAAGGCCCCCGGCAGGAGATCAGCCCCCTGTTCGAGCGCGCCATTCCCTTCCTTGACGTCAGCGACGAGCCCGACCCTCGCGCCGCCGCCGAAGCCTGGATGATGGAAGAGCTGCAGCGCCCGGTCGATCTCACCAAGGGCTTCCTCTGGTTCGTCGCCCTGTTCAAGGCGGGGCCGGAGACCTGGTTCTGGTACCACCGCTGCCACCACATCATCCTCGACGGCTTCGGTGGCGGCCTGCTGGCCCGGCGGTGCGCCGAACTCTATTCCGCCATGGTCGAGGGCCGCGAGCCGGAGCCCTGCCCCTTCGGCCGTTTCGAGGCGATCCTCGACGCCGAGCAGAGCTACCGCGCCTCGCCCCGCTTCGGCCGCGACCGCGAATACTGGATGGAGCGCCTGGCCGGTCTGCCCGAACCGATCTCGCTGGCCCGCCGCCGGGCCGAGCCGACCGGCGGCCTTCTGCGCTCGACCGCGCGCCTCTCGCCCGAGAAGACGGCGGTGCTGCACGACATCGCCAAGCGCTATGGCGGCAGCCTGCCGCAGGTGCTGATCTCGCTGATGGCGGCCTATATCTACCGCGTGACCGGGCAGGACGACCTGATCTTCGGCATGCCGGTGACCGGCCGCACCTCGGGCGCGCTGCGCCGCATTCCCGGCATGATGGCCAATGCCATCGCCGTCCGCTTGGCGCTGAGCCCGACCATCACCCTGGAGGACCTGGTCCAGCAGGTCGCCAAGGCGGTGATGGGCGGCCTTCGCCATCAGCAGTATCGCTACGAGGACCTGCGCCGCGACTTAGGGTTGCTGCGCCAGGACCAGCAGATTTCCTGGGTCGGCGTCAATATCGAGCCCTTCGACTACGACCTTCGTTTCGGCGGCCTGCATTCGACCACCCATAATCTTTCCAACGGTTCGGTCGAAGACCTGACCATCTTCATCTACGACCGCGACGATGGCCGCGGGCTCCGTATCGATTTCGACGCCAATCCGGGCCTCTACACGGCCGAAGAATTGGCCGAGCATCAAGCCCGCATGCTGCGCCTGATCGAAGCCGTGCTGGCCTCGCCCGACGGCCCGGTCGGCGCCATCGATATCCTGAGCCCCTTGGAGCGCCAGTGCATCGAGAAGGGCTGGAACGATACCGCGCATGACGTCGACCTGACGCCCTGGATCGCCAGTTTCGAAGCCCAGGTGGCGGCGACGCCGGAGCGCCTGGCCGCGGCCGACGTGAACGCCGGCCTGACCTATGCCGCCCTCAATGCCGAAGCCAATCGCCTGGCCCATACGCTGATCGCCCGCGGCATCGGCCCGGGTGATCTGATCGCCGTCGCCCTGCCGCGCAACCGCCATCTGCCGGCGGCCCTGATCGGCATCCACAAGGCGGGCGCCGCCTATCTGCCGCTCGACCCCGAGGCGCCCGCTGCCCGTCTGGCGCTGACGCTCGAAGACGCGGCGCCGGCCCTGGTGCTGACCACAGCGGCGATCGCAGCGCGCCTGCCGGTCAACGGCTTGCCCCTGCTGCTGACCGACCGCAAGGAGACCGACGGTGCGGCCGAGACCAATCCGACCGATGCCGAGCGGAAGGCGCCGCTGAACCCGGCCGACACCGCCTATGTCATCTATACCTCGGGCTCGACTGGGCGGCCCAAGGGCGTGGTGGTGCCGCACCGCGGGCTTTCCAACTTCTTGGCCTCGATGCGCGAGATCATCGGCATCGGGCCGACCGACCGGCTGATGGCGGTCACCACCATCGCCTTCGACATCGCCGCCCTCGAACTTTACCTGCCGCTCACCGTGGGCGCCGAAGTGATCGTGGTGACGCGCGACACGGTGCGCGATCCCCAGGCGCTCGCCACCCTGGTGCGCGAGAACCGGGTCAGCCTGATGCAGGCGACGCCCTCGCTCTGGCAGGCGCTGGTGGTCGACCATGCGGCGGATTTCGCCGGCGTGCTGCCGCTGGTGGGCGGCGAGGCGCTGCCCGGCCCGCTGGCGCGGCGCCTCCATGACCTCTCCGGCCGGGTGGTCAATCTCTACGGCCCGACCGAGACCACGATCTGGTCGACGGTGATGGAGCCCACGGGTGCCGACCTCGAC
>JAYSCC010000567.1:0-2464 GCA_041915065.1 Zavarzinia sp. | reverse complement strand
TGCGGCAGGAGCAGGCGCTTGAGCGTGGTCGTATCACTCGGTGAGGATGGGAACAAGCGGACCCGGGCCGACGGCCGCAACGCGCTCGAAATCCTGCTGTCCCTGGTCGGTGACGATTTCCGCAAGGTCGATGCCGAGATCCGCACCCGCATGGTCTCGGACGTGCCGCTGATCCCGGAACTGGCCGCCCATATCATCGCCTCCGGTGGCAAGCGGCTGCGTCCCCTGCTGCTGATCGCGGCGGCGCGCCTGTGCGGCTATGCCGGCGACCGCCACGTGCGGCTGGCTGCCTGCGTCGAATTCATCCATACCGCCACCCTGCTGCATGACGATGTGGTCGACGAATCGGCGCTGCGCCGCGGCAAGGCCACCGCCAATATCGTCTGGGGCAATCAGGCGAGCGTGCTGGTCGGCGATTTTCTGTTCAGCCGCTCGTTCCAGCTCATGACTCAGGACGGCTCCCTCGCCGTCCTGTCGATCCTGTCCGAAGCCTCGGCCATCATCGCCGAGGGCGAGGTGATGCAGCTCACCACCGCGAACAACCTGGCCACCACCGAGGATGATTATCTGAAGGTGA
The DNA here is from genome assembly GCA_041915065.1 of Zavarzinia sp. Taxonomy (GTDB): domain Bacteria; phylum Pseudomonadota; class Alphaproteobacteria; order Zavarziniales; family Zavarziniaceae; genus Zavarzinia. The sequence continues at coordinate 1,887 of JAYSCC010000567.1, read as the reverse complement.
TCGCGGCCAAGACAGCGGCCCTCTTCGCCGCGGCGACCCGTGTCGGCGCCGTGGTCGCCGGCCGGCCGGAGCGCGAAGAAGCGGCCCTGGCCGATTTCGGCCGTTGGCTCGGTGTCGCCTTCCAGCTCGTCGACGACGCGCTGGACTATCAGGCCGACGAAGCCACCCTGGGTAAGACGGTGGGCGACGATTTCCGTGAGGGCAAGATCACCCTTCCGGTGATTCTGGCCTTCCAGCGCGGCGACGGTGCCGAGCAGGCGTTTTGGCGCCGCTGCGTCGAAGCGCGCGAGCAGAGCGACGAAGACCTGGCCAAGGCGATCCGCCTGATGCAGCGCCACGATACGCTGGACGAAACCCTGAACCGTGCCCGCGATTACGGCGACAAGGCACGTGCCGCGCTGTCGATCTTCCCCGACAACGACTATCGCCGTGCCCTCGAAGGGGTGATCGATTTCTGCATCGAGCGGGCTTATTGAAAGTCGTGCTTGAACAGGCCGGGGCGCGGTGCTACAAGGCCGGCCTCCCGGTCGGAGTGTAGCTCAGCCTGGTAGAGCACTAGCTTCGGGAGCTAGGGGCCGGAGGTTCGAATCCTCTCACTCCGACCAATCATTTGGTCCGACCGGCCGATCGGGAGAACCCCTCAGGGGGATGGGCGCCAAAGCGCCGCGGCGGCCTTCATATCGGCCGCCATGGTCGACACCAGCCAATCCATGAACAGTTTCGCCGCCGGCTTCGGACGGCGGCCAGGGGCCGTGACCAGCCAATAGGCGTGATCGTCGATCGCCCGCCGGGTCAGGCGGACAAGGCGGCCGGCCACGCGATCGTCGAAATCCAGCACCGAATCGCCGAGGGCGATGCCCTGGCCGAGCACCGCCGCTTCCAGCGCCAGATGGGTGTCGTGCAGCATGAGGCCCGCGGGAGGGGCCTCGTCGGCCCCGCTCTCCTCCCGGAACCAGCGCCGCCATAAGAGCCCGTCCTCGTGCAGCAGGGTGAAGCGGCGAAGCTGGTCGCGACCGGGCTCGTCCGGCAATTGCGCGGCGATCGCCGGGGCCGCCACCGGATAGACTTCGACGCGGGCCAGAAGTTCGGCCGAAACGCCCTTCCAGGGGCCGTCGCCGTAACGAATGCCGAGGTCGATCCCTTCGGCCGCGAGGTCGACCAGCCGGTCGCTGGGGGCAAGCACGATCTCGATCTCGGGATGGGCGGTACGGAATTCCATCAGCCGGCGCAAAAGCCAGCGCTGCGCCAGCACCGGTTCGACCGTCACCGTGATCCGGGCCGGCGCGCTGTCCGCCCGTTCCGCCGCCACCGCCGCCCCCAAGGCCTCGAACACGGGGACGAGGGAGGCGCCCAGCCGCTGCCCCGCCAGGGTCAGGGCGACGCCCCGGGCGCGGCGCTCGAACAGCGGCGCGCCCAGCCAGATCTCCAGGTCGCGGACATGGCGGCTCACCGCCGCCTGGGCCACGTTCAGCTCCGCCGCCGCGCGGGCGAAGGACTGGTGGCGAAAGGCGGCTTCGAAGGCGCGGAGCGCATTCAGCGGTGGCAGGGCGTTGGCCATGCCCAAGGCTAACTTTTTGTTGGGCTCAGCACAAGGCAACGGCGTTTGAACGCTACTCCCGCGCAGCGCAGATTTGCGTCACGAAACAAGGAGTTCCGCCATGTTCGACGCCATCTACCAGGCCTTCGCCGGCCTGCTCTCCGCCCTTCTGTTTTCGCACCAGCGGAGGCCCTGGGTGTGAGCGCGGGGTGTCAGCGCTGGCCTTTCTCCCAGCGCTTCACCAGGCGGTCGCGGCGGAGCCGGGTGAGGCGCTGCAGCCAGAAAAGGCCGTCGAGTTGGTCGATCTCGTGTTGCAGGCAGGTGGCCAGGAAGCCGTCGGCCTCGCCTTC
>JAYSCC010000566.1:0-2469 GCA_041915065.1 Zavarzinia sp. | reverse complement strand
CGCCCCCCACGGCGACGCCCGCTGCCGGCATCGGCGCTCCCGCCTTCGACCCCAATACGCTGACCGCGGGCGAACTCGACGTCTTGCAGAATCTGTCCAAGCGGCGCGAGGAGATCGAGGCGCGCGCCCGCGAACTCGACAGCCGCGAAGCCCTGGTCGCCGCAGCCGAGGCCCGGGTCGACAAGAAATTGGCCGAGATCAAGGAGATCGAAGCCCGTATCCAAGCGGCCAATGCGGCCCAGAGCGCCGAAGACGACGCCCAGATGGCCCGCCTCGTGAAAGTCTACGAGACGATGAAACCGGCCGACGCGGCGAACATTTTCAATTCGCTCGATTTCTCCGTGCTGATCGAGGTCGCCAGTCGTATGAAGGAGGCGAAGATCGCCCCCGTCCTGGCGGCCATGGATCCGGAGGCGGCGAAGAAACTGACGGTGGCGCTGGCGACCCGCAAGGCGGTGGCGCCGGTGTCCGGCAACAGCGGCGGTTAGGGGCAGCAAATGGTCGCGACGGTGAAGATGAGCTTCAAGGATCGGCTTGCTGCCCTGGCGGTGGAAACCGGCGGCAGCGTGCCGGTGGCCGACATCGGGCGGGTGGTCGCCGCCCTGCTCGATACGTTCGAGGGCGACCAAGTCACGAGCGCCCCGTCTGCGCCCCCGCCGGCCGCCCCGCCGGCTCCGGTCGAGGCGGTCGATCCTTCGACCACCCGCGAACTCCAAGACCTGCTCGCCTACATCCACCAGACCCAACGGGAAATCGCGGCGATCCAGCCGGCCGAGCTGACGGGCGAGAAGATCCCCCATGCCAACGACCAGCTTCGCTCGGTCGTCGACGCCACCGAGCAGGCGACCGGCGTCTTCCTCGACATCGCCGAGGAACTGTCGGCCCTGGCCGAGACCTTCGGCGGGGCCGGCGCGGCCGAGCTTCAGGCGATTACCACCCGCATCTACGAAGCCTCGAATTTCCAGGACATCACCGGCCAGCGTATCAACAAAGTGTTGGAGACCATGGAGATCATCGAGGCGCGCCTGACCCGCCTGGTCGCCATTACCGGAAGCGCGGCCGTCCCGGCAGCGGCGGCGGAACCGGCGCCCGTTCCTGTCGTGGACGAGCATCTGTTGAACGGCCCCCAACTGCCCGATGCGGCGGCGACGCAGGATGACATCGACCGTCTCTTCGCCTCGCTCTGAGCATCGTCTGCCCGTGAGCTTTCGCCGCGCCCTCGATGCCGGCCTTCTCGCCCTCGGCCTCGCCCTGGGTGTGGCTTTGCCGGCCATGGCGGCGGGCGAGCCGGCGGTCGGCGTGCGTGGCTGGGACCACGGCGATTACGGCCGGTTGGTGTTCGACTTGGCGTCCGGCATCGAAGCCAAGGCGTCGGTCGCCGGCACCGACCTTACGATCGAATTCTCGGCCCCGGTGGCGCTCGACGCCGCTGTGGCACTGAAGCGGCTCGGCCGCATCGCCGCCTCGGCCAGCCTGGCCGCCGATGGCCGCAGCCTCCACGTCCAACTGAAACAACCGGCCCAGGCGACGGTGCAGCGCTACGAGGACAAGCTCGTCGTCGATCTTCGCCCGCTCGCGGTGCCGGCTCCAGCCGCAGCGCCCGAGCCGGCAAAGCCGGATACCGCCAAACCCGCAGCGCCGGCACCGGTCCCGGAAGCCCCCCCAGCCAAGCCGGCCGCGCCGGCGAAACCCCTGACGTCCCCACCGCCGGCGCCCCCGGTGGCTGTCCCAGAACCACCGCCGGCAAAGCCGGCCGCACCCGAACCACCGCCGGCAAAGCCGGCTGCACCCGAACCACCACCGGCCAAGCCGGCTGCGACTGAAGCCCCGCCCGCCAAGCCGGCCACGCCGGTGGCGGCCGCTGCGCCCGCTGCGGCGCCGGCCCCACCGCCGCCGGCCCCACCGCCCGCAGTGCCGGGGGCCAAGGTCACCCTGCACAAGGGATTGGTCGGACCGCAGGTCGATATCGCCTTTCCGGCGCCGGTCGGGGCCACGGTCTTCGCCAGGGGCGAGTCGCTCTGGTTCGTGTTCGACGGGCCGGGGGCGGCCGGGCCGGCGATCACCGACGGGCCGCTCGCCGATCTCGGCGCGGTCGAGCCCTTGGTGGTGCCCGGTGGTTCGGGCTTCCGCTTGAACGGCGGCCGGGCGCTGCCCCAGGTCGCGGCCGACGGAGCGACCTGGAGCTTCACCTTCGGTCCCGATTCGCGGCCGCCTGCCAGTCCCGTGGTGGCGAGCCCGAAGGCCGATGCCCAGGGCCGCATGAGCCTGGTCGCCAGCGTGCCGGGGGCACATCAACCGCTCACCCTGACCGATCCCGAGATCGGCGATGCCGTGGTGGCGATCCCGATCGCCACGCCCGGCACCGGCACTGCGGTCGGTGCCCGCCTGCCTGACCTTCAGGTCCTGGCCACGTCCCAAGGCATGGCCTTCACCCCGCTGGCCGACGGCGTCGCGGCGACGGTTGCCGAC
>JAYSCC010000565.1:0-2470 GCA_041915065.1 Zavarzinia sp. | reverse complement strand
ACGTCGAAGTCGAACTGGTGAAGGACGAGGGCAATCGGCCCGAGACCACGATCGAAGGTCTCGCCACGCTGATGCCGATCAAGGGTCCGGACAATTTCGTCACCGCCGGCAATGCCTCCCAGCTCTCGGACGGTGCTTCGGCCTGCGTGCTGATGGAAGCCAAAGTCGCCGAGAAGCGCGGCCTGACGCCCCTCGGCGTGTTCCGCGGCTTCGCGGTCGCCGGCTGCGAGCCGGACGAGATGGGTATCGGCCCGGTCTTCGCCGTGCCGAAGCTGCTCGCCCGTCACGGCCTGAAGGTCGACGACATCGGCATCTGGGAACTGAACGAAGCCTTCGCGGTGCAGGTCGTCTATTGCCGCGACCGTCTCGGCATCCCGATGGAAAAGCTGAACGTCTCGGGCGGCGCCATCTCGATCGGCCATCCCTATGGCATGTCGGGTGCCCGCATGACCGGCCACGTGCTGCTCGAAGGCAAGAAGCGCGGCGCCAAATACGGCGTCGTCACCATGTGCATCGGCGGCGGCATGGGTGCGGCCGGCCTGTTCGAGATCCTGTAACGACTGCCGGGGGGCGGTTCCGGCCGCCCCCCATCGTTCCCGCCCCCGCCCGGGGCGCGGAACACAGAACCGGGGGAAACATGGCGAAGGCCGAAGGCAAGGGGCGCACGGCCCTGGTCACCGGGGCGTCGGCGGGGCTCGGCATCGCCTTCGCGGAAACCCTGGCCAAACGCGGCTTCGCCCTGGTGCTGACGGCCCGGCGGGCCGACCGTCTCGAAACCCTGGCGGAGGACCTGCGGAAACGTTTCGCGGTCGCCGTCGACGTGATCCCGGCCGATCTGGCCGACCCCAAGGCGCCGGCCGAGCTGGTCGCCGCGATCGCGGCGCGCGGCATCCAGGTCGACGTCCTCGTCAACAATGCCGGTTTCGGCATACCGCCGGCCTATGAGAACACCGCCTGGGAAGACCAGTGCGACCTGATCCAGGTAATGGTGACGGCGCCGGCCGAATTGTGCCACCGCCTGTTGCCCGGCATGATTGCACGGCGTTGGGGGCGTATTCTCAACGTCGCTTCGCTGGCCGCCTTCGTGCCGGCGATCCCGGGTTCGACCCTCTATGCCGGGGCGAAATCCTTCGTCGTCCGCTTCTCCGAATTCCTGGCGGCGGAAGTCCGCGGTAAGGGCGTCCATGTCCTGGCCACCTGCCCGGGCTTCACGCGGACCGAATTCCACGCCAGCGCCGGCATCGCCGAGGTCGCCAAAGCGATCCCCGGCTGGCAATGGCAGAGTGCCGAGGCCGTGGCCGAAGAGGCGGTCGCGGCGGTCATGGCCGGGCGCGAGAGCGTGCTGGTCAACGGTACCGCCAACAAGGCGACGGCGGGCTTGATCAAATATCTGCCGGGCTTCGTGCTGCGCCGGATGGCGGCGCGCCACCCCCTGGCGAAACGCGCCGAAACCAAAGAAAGAGGCTGAGATGCTGTCCGTTCCCATGCTGGGGCCCAAGGGCGACGATCTGGACGCGATCCGCTACGGGCTCTTCCTGGTCTCGCTGCTCGCTTCGATCTTCTACCTCGGGCGGACCGGCGGGGCCTGGTATCCGCTGATGCCCTGGCTGAAGGCGGTGCCGGTCGGCCTGCTGGCGGTGCTGGTGCTGATTTCGATCCCGCTCGGTTCCGGACTCGGCCTGCTGCTGCTGGCGGCCCTGGTGCTGTCGACCGCGGGCGACGTCTTCCTGGCGCTGGAGGACGACAAGAAGTGGTTCGTGCCCGGGCTCGGCTCCTTCCTGCTCGCCCATGTCGCCTATAGCGCGATCTTCGCCCTGGTGCTGACCAAATTTCCGATGCAGGCGGAGCTTTGGCGCTTCGCCGTGATTGGCGTCGCGGTCCTGCTCGCGGTCGGCCTGTTCGTCGGGCTGAAGGGGAATATGGGCGATTTGGCGGCGCCGGTCGGCGTCTATATGGCGGTGATCCTGGTCATGGTCTCGGGCGCCCTGCTGGTGCCGGCGACGACGCCCTGGATCGCGGCCGGCGCCCTGCTCTTCATGGGCTCGGACGCGCTGATCGCGGTGGCGCGCTTCGGCACCCCCTTCGGCGGCATCCACCACATCATCTGGGCGAGCTATTACGTCGGCCAGTTCTTCCTGATGGTCGGGATCCTGCGGGGCTGACCACGAGGTCGGCGGCACGGCGGAAGCCGGCGACCGACGCGGTCAGGCCGGCCAGCCCGGCCAGGGCGAAGCCCAGCGCCGCCAGGCGGTCGCCCCGCCCGGGCGGGCCGAGGCGCACTTCGTCCAATTGCTCCGGGCTGTAATAGACCAGCGCCGTGGGGTTCTTCGCGGCCCCGCCCGGGCTCGGGGCGACTTCGCGCAGCAGGGCGAGCTGATGCTCGCCGATTTCGTCGACCGTCTCGGCCTCGACCACGGCAGGGCCGGGGGGCAGGAAGCGGACGCGCAGGCGATAGCCGGCGGTTCCGCCG
>JAYSCC010000564.1:0-2470 GCA_041915065.1 Zavarzinia sp. | reverse complement strand
CCTTGCTGGCGGTCGCCCTCTTGCTCGGACTCGGCTATTGGCGCGAGGTGGCAGCTCAGGGCGACCTCAGCCTGACCACGCCGATCGCCGGTGTTCTGACCGTGCTGCTGGGCGCCGCGGCGACATCGGGTTTCGCCTTGCCCGCCGCCATGACCGCTGTCGTGGCCACTGTCATCCTGTCGGTCAAGCCCTTCACCCACAGCCTGCTCACGCGGATCGACCAGACCGAGATGGCTGCGGCGCTGCGCCTCCTGCTGATTTCCGTGGTGGTGCTGCCGGTCCTGCCGAACCAGGGCTATGGCCCCTATCACGCGCTCAATCCGTTCGAGATCTGGTTGATGGTGGTGGCCATCGCCGGCCTCTCCTTCGTCGGCTACTTGGCGATGCGGCTCGGCGACGCCAAGCGCGGCATTCTCTTCGCCGGGATCTTCGGCGGCCTGGTCTCTTCGACCGCGACCACCGTCGCCATGGCGCGCATGACCGACCGGGAGGCCGGCCTCGCCCCCCTCGCCGCGGCCGGTGCCGTGATCGCCTGGGTGGTGATGGCGGCTCGCGTCCTGCTCGTCTCCTACACCCTCGATGCCGACCTCGGCCTGCGCCTGGCACCGGCCATGGGGGCCATGGCAGCGATCGGCATCGCCCTGGCGCTCTGGTTCATGCGCGGTGCGGGCACGGCGGCGATGACGCCGGAAGGCCTGGGCAATCCCTTCGAGATCGGCTCGGCGCTGCGCTTCGCCCTGTTCCTGGCCGCGATCATGCTGGCCAGCCAATGGGTGCAGACCACCTATGGCGTCAAGGGCCTGCGCGGCCTCGCCATCGTCTCCGGCCTCGCCGATGTCGACGCGATCACCCTGTCGACGGCCAAGGCGGCCGGCGGCGGCACATTGGACACGTTGGAAGCGGCGCGGGTGATCGTGCTCGCGGCCCTGACCAACAATCTGGTCAAGGCCGGGCTCGGCGCTTTCGCGGGCGGCCGGGGCGTCGCTACCCGCCTGATCCCGACCGCGGTCGCCATGACGGCGGCCGCGGCCGCGGCGGTCTTCTTCTGATCAGTGGGCCAGCAGGACGGGGACTGGCGCCCCGTCTTTAGTGGGCAAGAAGAACGGGGACAGGTGCCCCGTCCAGGATCTCCTGGGTCAGGCCGCCGATCAGATATTCCCGCACCCGGCTGTGGGTATAGGCGCCCATGACGATCAGGTCCGCTTCCCGCTCGATCACGCGGTCGAACAGGGCCTTGGACAGGAGATAGCCCTGGGTGTCGATATTGGCGCTGCGCGCCTCGACCCCATGGGTGGCGAGATAGGCGACGACACGGCCGAGTTCCGCCCCGTCCACCGCCTTGTCGAAGGTCAGGACGTCGACCGAGACCGCCTGGACCAGGAGCGGCAGCGAGGCCGCCAGCGCCCGCGCCGCCTCGATGCTGCCATTCCAGGCGAGCACGATACGGGACGGCCGCTTGCCAGCAGCGTCGGCGCCTTCGTCGAGACCCGGCACCATCAGGACCGGACGGGCACTGGACCACAGGGCACCGGCCAGGCTGTCCGCCTCGCCGCGGCCGACGCTGGCCGGGGTACGGGCGATCACCGTGACATCGGCGAGCCGGCCGCGTGCGGCGATCAGTCGCTCGGTGGCACCGGTCGCACTGTCGAAGGAGACCGAGAAGCCGGCCTGACGGCCGCGCGGCACATCGGAACAGCCGAGATCGACCAGGACTTCCTCGACCATGGCCTTGACTTCGGCTTTCAGTTCTTCGGCCACCTTCTGGGCCTGAGCGATCAGCTCGGGCGCAAAGGCGACACCGGACAGGCCATCGAATACCGGCGGCAGAATCAGCGCCGGATCAAGCTGAGGGTGGAACACCTCGACATGAGCATTGAGATCGCGCGCCAGACCGATCGCATGGCGAAGCGCCGGCCGCGCGGTTTTCGGCCGCTCGACGGGGACGAGAATCGACTTGTAAGACATGGCAACACCCCGGGGGACGGTCTTGCGGCGAGGTGTCAGGCTCCGCGCCGATGACCGTGGTATCGATTATCCACCATGACTGGCTGATGGCCGACCATCAGGCGGCCGGCATCCTGCCAAGCATGATCCGACAGTAGCGTGCTGAGCCAACCCGAATCTTGCGCGACCGCAAAGACAATCTCGTCGCAATTGCTGGTCCGGGCAATCGCCTTGACGGCGTCGACGAGTGCGAGTGCCGCCCGCTCCGGAAACAGAAGCTCGAGCACCCCCAATGATTGCACCACCAGGACCTGGCGACCCGACACAGAAGGCAGCACGCTGTAAGCGAGAAGGCCCCGGATGTAACCGTCGCGTTCGGCCGCGACCAACCCTGACTCGTCGTGATCGCCGAAGCGCCGCACCGTGTCGCGCCAAGTTTCGAGGTCGGGGGTTCCGAGGCAGGCATAGGCGAGCGGAAATGCCGCCTCGATCTCGCCTGCCTTCAATGGTGCCACCCGATAGACCG
>JAYSCC010000563.1:0-2471 GCA_041915065.1 Zavarzinia sp. | reverse complement strand
TGACCGAGAGGAGCGGAATGCCGGCCGCCCCGACCTTGGGCAGGATATAGGCGTTCTCGGTGAAGCCCAGGCTCTCCGGCCGGTTGCCGACGGTGATCGCGGCTTCCTCGGCCCGGTCGAGCTTCAGGCCGCCGGCGCCCGGCAGGCCCTTGGCCACGGTCATCTGATAGGCTTCGCCGAAATGGGCACCCTCGATGCACAGCGTCTTGCCGCGCACGAAGAAGGCGCCGTCGAACTTCGGCGCCACCTCGACGTAATCCTCGTAATGGGCGGTCGGCTGCAGTTCGCCGTAGAAATCGAGGCAGAGCGAGGGGGTATCGGCATCCTCGCGGGCATAGGCGTTGATGACGCGGAAGCGGGTCGCCTCTTCGAGGGCGGCGATATGCTCGTCGAACTGGGCCGGCTTCAGCTTGGCGGCCTCGCGGTAGACCATGAGGGCGCCGACGGGATCGTCGTTCCGTTCGAGCGCGGTGCCCAGGATGTCCAGGGCGGCGACCTTGAGCGACGGCTGGGCCGCCAGCGTATAGGCCCGGTAGGCGGCCGGGATGGCGCGCCAATAATTGCTGTTCTGGAGCTGGAGTTCGGCCAGGCGCGACCAGGTCGCGGCGTCGTCGAGGCCGAGGGTGATGGCGCGTTCGTAAAGGTCGGTCGCCTGCCACAGGCGCTGGCGCGAGACTTCGACCTCGGCCGCATCGACGGCCTTCTTCGCGTCGGCGACCGACGCCTTGCCTTGATCGCGGGAGGTCAGGTCCTGGACGTAATAGTCCGACTGGTCCTTGAAGCGGTCGAGCGGGCCGGCATGGGCACTGCCGATCGCGGCCCCGACCACGAAGAAGACGACCAAAAGATTCCTGAGCGCCGACGCGACACGGCTCATGATTCGACCCCCCTCGGATGCGGGGCGCATCCTACACCAAGGCAAACACCTACAGCAGACATTCTTGACCCACGCGACGTCACGCAGTGAAGCACATCACAGGTCGCATCAGCATTTCGGGGTGGTGCCCGGCGCGCCACGCTCGCGTCGCCGGACCTCGGTTTCGGCGCGGGCTCGTTCCCCCCCGGCCGCGGACGCCGCCTTCTGCGGCTGCCCAGGCATCGAGCTGCGGCTCAGCCGATGCTCGACACGCTCGACGGCTGGTCGAGCGAAATATTGTTGGCCGAGGCATAGGCCTTGATGGCGTTGACCAGCGCATTCAGCGTATCGGCCGAGATCGAGTCGGTACCGTCGCTGGCCGAGGCACTGTTCCGGGCCGGTGGCGGGCCGGGCGGCGGGCCGCCCTGCGGCTGCGCCGCCGCAAACTGATCGGCGCCGATCGAGCCGGTCTGTTCGGTATCGATGCTGTCGAACAGGCTGGTGGCTTGGTCCTCGCTGACGCCGTCCGGCCGACCGGCGAGGAATTCCGCCTTGCTGACCTTGCCGTCGCCGTCGCTGTCGAGCTTCGAGAACAGGTCCTGGGACGACGGCGCCGTACCGGTCGCATCCCCCGATGCCCCGGTACCGTCCGTCTTGGTCTTGTCCAGGATGTCGATCAGGGCGGCGACCAGATCGCTCGACAGGCCGGCGCTGCCGCCGGCCGGATTCGGGCGGTTGGCGTCGAGCCCGGCCTGCAACTGGTCGGCAGTCAGGGCGCCGGTGCCGTCCTTGTCGATCTTGGCATAGAGCGCTGCGGAATCGCTCTCGCTCACGTCCTTGGGCCGGCCGGCGACGAATTCGTCCTTGCTGATCTTGCCGTCGCCGTCGGTATCCAGCTTGGTCGCCAGGCTTTCGCGCAACTGTGCGAGCTGCGACGAGCCGGAGAGGGATGAAATACTCGTCATGACTCCTCCTCTGCTGTGCGAGGCATCGGCAGATGCCCCCATTTCGGGGAGAAGCAAGAGGCGGGCCAGCGCCGGGGCGGGTTTTCGGCCCTTCCGGCCGGCCGGAATTGCCCGGTCCCCGGCAGGAATTGCCGGGGACCGGGGCGAAATTGCCGAGCCTTACGCGATGCGGCGGACCTGGCCTTGCCAGTAGCGGTCCTTCAGCAGGCGCTTGTAGAGCTTGCCGGTCGGATGGCGTGGCAGCTCGGCCTCGAAATCGACCGTGCGCGGGCATTTGATCGGCGACAGATGCTGCCGGCAGTAGGCGATCAGCTCGGCTTCCAGGGCGGGGCCGGCATCACGCATGTCGGCCGGTTGGACCACGGCTTTCACCGCCTCGCCCCAATCGGCGTCGGGCACGCCGAAGACCGCGACATCGGCGACCTTGGGGTGGGTGATCAACAGGTTCTCGGCTTCCTGCGGGTAGATGTTCACGCCGCCGGAGATGATCATGTTGGCCTTGCGATCGGTCAGATAGAGGTAACCCTCCTCGTCCAGGTAGCCGATGTCGCCGAGCGTCGACCAGCCGTTGGCGTTGCGGCTCGACGCCGTCTTGTCCGGGTCGTTGTGATATTCGAATTCGGTGCCGTCGGAGAAATAGATCGTGCCGG
>JAYSCC010000562.1:0-2473 GCA_041915065.1 Zavarzinia sp. | reverse complement strand
GACCAGGCGCACCACTGGCGCGTCGCTGGCGAGATCGCGCAGACGTTCGAGATCGGCGTCGTCCACCCCCTCGCCGCCCGCGGCCCCCTCGCCATCCGCCCCGACATAGAGCCGGTCGAGCGCTGCCTCGACATCGCCAGCCCGGGCGACATGGGGGCGCAACACTCGCTCAGCAGCGAAAGCGATGGCCGTGCGGGCGAAGGCATCGAGCGGGTCGGCGAAGGCGACATCCAGCGTGTCACCCGCCTCGGCGAGCGGCACGGCCCGGACCCGGCGCAGGAAACGCGCGCCCAGCCGCTCGGCCAGCACCGGCGCCGCCGGGAAGCACGCAGCTTCGGCCAATGGCAGGCCGAACGCTTCGGCGAGCGTCGCCGCCAGGCTCTCTTCCGAAAGGAGTCCGAGGCGAGTGAGCACCAGGCCGAGGGCTTCCCGCGTCTCGGCCTCGACCGAACGGGCGCGCGCCAGCGTCTCGGCCGGCAGCACACCGCGGGCGAGCAGAAGCCCGGCCAAATCGGCCGCCTGCTCCCCTGCCCCGTCCACGCCCGCCATGCAACGCCACTCCGGTCCGCAATAAACGAAAGGGCATCAATGCCACCCTTGCATTGCGCTTTGATGACGCCATTCTGGGGGGATTCACCGGCCGAATTTCACCGGACTGTCACCAGACCGACGCGAACTTTTTTTACCGTCGCCGGCCTACCGACAGCTTTGTCGATACATGTTCCGGTGGAGTCCCAGTCATGCGTCGTTCGTCCCGAGGTCTGCTTGCAACCGCCATGGTGGCATTGCTGTGCGGTCAGATTCCCGCCGCGCGGGCCGCGGATGCGATCAAGTTGTTGGAGCAGTTCAACACGCTGCGCGACAATTACCCGGACGTCATCGCGCGTAACCTCCAGATCGTCATCGACGTCACCAACAGCCGGACGCCCGAACAGGAAAAGCGCGCGGTCGAAGACGACAACAATCAGACCATCATCGAACTTTCGGATGCGCTCGGCCCGGTGCTCGGCCCGATCTTCGCTGCCGCCTTCGATTCGACCGGGCTCTTCAGCATCGACCTGCCCTCGACCGCGAGTGCCCTGCTCGGCTCCTATATCACCGTGCTCTCGGCGCCGATCGCCAAGGAATATTTCCAGAATCCTCGCCCCTTCAACGAGAGCGATCAGGTCAAGCGGGCGGACGGTTCCAGCGGCGGCGGCTATTCCTATCCGAGCGGGCACACCACCTTCGCCTATACCCAGCTGCTCGCCCTCGGTTACATGTTCCCCGAGCGCTATCAGGAGATCCTGACCCGGGCCTCCGAATACGGTAACAACCGGATCGTGGTCGGCGTGCATTACCCGCTCGATGTGATCGGCGGGCGCATCATCTCGGAAGCCAATGTCGCCGAGCTGCTGGCCAACCCGCTGACCCGCATCGGCTTCGACCTCGGCCACACCGAGCTCGAGAACTACTTCGCCGATAAATGCGGCGCGACGGCGGCCGAATGCGCCCATGCCGACCCCGACCAGGACATCTTCTCCAACCACGACAAGAACAAGGCAGATTACACCTACCGCCTGACCTATGGCTTCACCGGCCTGTTCGACACCACCGTTCCCATGGTGGTGCCGGACGGCGCCGAATATCTGATCGCCACCCGTTTCCCCTATCTCTCTACCGACCAGCTCCGCGAAGTGCTGCGCACCACCTCGCTGCCGTCGGGCGACGCCCTGCTCGACTACCAGAACTGGGAACGCCTGAATCTCTTCGCCGCGGCCGACGGCTACGGTGCCTTCGACAGCGACGTCACGGTGACGATGAACGCCGCCGACGGCGGCTTCAGCCAATATGATAGCTGGCAGAACGACATCGCCGGCCCCGGCACCCTGACCAAGGCCGGCAGCGGCTGGCTCGACCTGACCGGCGACAACAGCTTCGGCGGGCTCCTGGTGACCGACGGCACCTTGCGCCTGACCGGCGACAGCGCCTTGGGCTCGACCCGCGTGACCGGTGGCGACCTCCTGGTCGACGGTCGCCTGGCCGAGACCGATGCGGTCACCGTCGCCTCCGGCGGCACGCTCGGCGGCAGCGGTACGATCGATGCGCCGGTGACGATCGAGAACGGCGGCACGCTCTCGCCAGGTGATGGCGGCGCGGGCACGCTCACGGTGGGTTCCCTCTATCTCTCGCCGGCGTCCTTCATCGAATTCGACCTCGGCAAGCCCGGTGTGATCGGCGGCGGGGTCAACGATCTCGTGGTCGTGAACGGCGACCTCACCCTCGACGGCGTGATCGATTTCAACGCGGCGAACGATACGCTGGCGCCGGGCGTCTACCGCCTATTCGACTATTCGGGTGCGCTCGACGACCAGGGCCTGACCATGGGCAGCCTGCCGTCCAACGTAACCGAGAGCGGCCTCACCGTCGATTCCAGCAATCCCTCCTATGTCCTCCTGCATGTCGCCGGCTTCGGCGATCAGGCGGTCTATTA
>JAYSCC010000561.1:0-2482 GCA_041915065.1 Zavarzinia sp. | reverse complement strand
CGAGGAAGCCGTGACGGTTGCCGCCGTATTCGACGAAAGCCGCCTGCAACGAGGGCTCGACCCTCGTCACCTTGGCCAGATAGATATTGCCCTTGAGCTGCTTCTTGTTCGCGGATTCGAAATCGAATTCTTCAAGACGATTGCCGCGCACCACGACCACCCGGGTTTCCTCCGGGTGGGTGGCGTCGATGAGCATGCGGGTTGCCATTAGGTGAATCTCCGGGGCCCGGGGATCGCCGCGCACAGCAAGGCGCGGGCGAGGGGGCCGGCTGGTTGGCACAGATTGAAGCGCCCCGCATCGCCCCCTGGCGCCGGCAGGACGGCGCGGTCACGGGCATCGAGCGCATGAGGGTGCGGCCGCCCGAAGGGCGGCGCGGCGCAACGCGCGGATCGGGATGGCGACCGGCGACAGCAAAACCGGCGCGGGCGCCGTTCTTGCTTGCTTCGGTCTTGGCCATCTGGCGATCGGGCGACACGTGCGGAAACTTGTCTCTGTGCTGGGTGAAAATCGAATGGAAAGAGCCTGGCGCAAAGGTGCCGCAGTCTGTCGGGGCTATCTCGTTCGGCGTCGGCCGGGGGCCGTCGGGGCGACTCGATCGCTCGGAAACAGCGTGCCCGATGGTGCCTGGTGGCGATTCGGTCGACGCATGGCTCTGACACACATGGGTCGGACGAATCTCCGGCAGCCTCGGGCCGGCGCCTTTTTTCGCGGCGCCAACAATATGGCCTGCCGATTGTTACGGCAATGTTTATCTGTCAACACATTTGACATGCCGGGATGTCGCGGATCATCGGGTGCCGCGGCCGAACATCGAGGTCGATCGTGCCTACCATCGCTTTGCTCGTCTGTTCCAATGTCTTCATGACCGTGGCTTGGTACGGCCATCTCAAGTTCACCGATCAACCGCTCTGGAAAGTGATTCTGGTGAGCTGGGGCATCGCCTTTTTCGAATATTGTCTGGCGGTGCCTGCCAATCGCATCGGCTACGGTCAGTTCTCGGCGGCCCAGCTCAAGACGATCCAGGAAGTGGTCACGCTCTGCGTCTTCGCCGGCTTTTCCGTCTTCTACCTGGGCGAGGCGTTGCGTTGGAACCATCTCGCCGCCTTCGCCTGCCTGGTCGGCGCGGTCTTCTTCATGTTTCAACGGTAGGGCAGGACTGCAACGGTGATGCAGCCCTGCCACAGCGGCGCCATATTCACGGACCAACGTCCCCAAGCGTCATCAATGCCGCTATAAGTCGGCGCGGGCGGACCCATGCAACGGCGGTACATGCGCTTTCTCGGGCTTCTCTTCGGTGTGTTTCTGATCCTGGCGGTTGTCGGCCTGCTCGGCGGCCTCTGGGTTGTGCACCACTATTCGCGCGACCTGCCGGACTATCGTCAGCTGGCCGTCTACGAACCCCCTATCACCACGCGGCTGCACGCGGGTGACGGCTCGCTGCTGGCCGAATATGCGCGCGAGCGGCGCCTCTTCGTGCCGATCGGCCAGATCCCACCCCAGGTGATCGGCGCCTTCCTCTCGGCCGAGGACAAGGACTTCTACCATCACGGCGGCGTCGATTTCGGTGGCGTGCTGCGCGCGGTTTTCACCAACTTACGCAACATGGGCAGCGACCGCCGGCCGGTCGGCGCTTCGACGATCACCCAGCAGGTGGCCAAGAATTTCCTGCTCGGCAACGAAGTCTCCTATGGCCGGAAGATCCGCGAGGCGATTCTGGCCTTCCGCATCGAGCGCGCCTTCTCGAAGGACCAGATCCTCGAACTCTATCTGAACGAGATCTACCTCGGCATGGGCGCTTATGGCGTTGCTGCCGCGGCGCTCAATTATTTCGACAAGTCGCTCGACCAGCTCACGGTCGCCGAGATCGCCTATCTGGCGGCACTGCCGAAGGCGCCCTCGAACTACCACCCGGTCCGCCAGCATGACGCCGCCGTCGCCCGCCGCAACTGGGTGCTCGACCGCATGTACGAGGATGGCCGCATCACCCGCCAGCAGTGGGAAGAGGCCAAAGCCTCGCCCCTGACCGTGCGCGATCCGAGCCAGGGCAACACCACCAAGGCCGATTATTTCGCCGAGGAAGTGCGGCGCGAGATCGCGGCGCTCTACGGTGAATCGGCGCTCTATGAGGGGGGCCTCTCGGTCCGCACCTCGATCGATCCCCATCTTCAGGCGATCGCCGACCGGACGCTCCGCGAAGGCATGATCACCTACGATCGCCGCCACGGTTGGCGCGGCCCGATCACCCGCATCCAGGCGAGCGCGGACGGTTGGCTCGCCGCGCTCCGCGAGGTGCCGGCGCCGCCGGGCCTGCTGGCACCCGGGATCGCACCATGGCAACTCGCCGTCGTCCTCGCGGTCGATGCCAAGGGGGCCACGATCGGGCTCGGCGACGGTTCCAAGGGCCAGATCGCCATGGCCGAACTGGCCTGGGCGCGTACCGTCCTGCCGAACCAGGGTTATGGCGCCGTGCCCCGCAAGCCG
>JAYSCC010000560.1:0-2497 GCA_041915065.1 Zavarzinia sp. | reverse complement strand
CCCGGCCCGCTCGAACAGCAGTTCCTGACCCAGGCCGGGGCAGGCAACGCCGATCCGCAGATCCGCGCCACCCTGAACCGTGAGAGCGGCGCCCTGGTCGACAAGAGTCAGTCCTTCGCCCGCGAGCTGTTGGGCCTGCCGGCGACCGACCCGACCGACATCGTGGTGAACGCCTCCGAAGAGGCGCAGCGCCTGCGGCAGAACGCCGCTGCGGGCGTGCCGGCCACCACCGGCGACACGCCGTTGATCAAGCGCGGGAACCCGGGACTGCTCGAAGGTGTTTTCTGAGCGTGTGCAATGAGCACACGCCTGTTAACCTTCGAGGGTCCAAATGGCCTTCTTCAACGCCCAGGTTGCCCGTAAGAGTTTTGGTGCCCATGTCCACGGATCGGCGAATCTGCTGCGCGGTCCCCTGACGAGTTCGAGCGACATGCAGAAATCCCCGATTCCGCTGCACAGTGTCGACGAGCCGGCACCGCCCTCCTTCGTGCAGACGGTTGGCGACTGCGGGCGGGGGCGCATTTCGCCTGCCTCGATCGACTCACGGCTGGAAGCTACGCGGGCGGCCCTGGACGTGATCCGGGAACAGGTGCGCAGCCGCACCCTGCCCCATTTCACCATTCCCTACCGGACCGACGATCTCGACCAACAGGCGGAAGTGGCGGCGCGGATCGCGGCCGAAGCGGACCAGGTGGTGCTGCTCGGCACCGGCGGCTCGTCGCTCGGCCCGCAGGCGATCGCCCAGTTGGTGCAAACGCCCTTCAGTGGCCCGGCCGACCGGCCGCGTTTCGGTTTTCTCGACAACCTCGACCCGCTCGGGCTTTCGGCCATGCTGGCCTCGGGCAATCCGATCGACACCCATTTCCTGGTCGCCTCCAAGTCGGGCACGACGTCGGAGACGATCGCCCAGCTCCTGGTCGTGATCGACGCGCTGGAGAATGCCGGTTTCCGCCAGGACGCCATCGGCCGGCGCATCACCATCGTGACCGAGCCGAAAAACAACCTGCTGCGCCAGATCGGCGAGCGTTTCGGCTGCACCATCCTGGAGCATGACCCGAACCTGGGCGGGCGCTATGCCGTGCTCTCGGTGATCGGCAGCCTGCCGGCACAGATCCTGGGCCTCGACGCCCGCGCCTTCCGCCGCGGCGCCGCCCGCGTGCTCGAACAGAACATCAATGCCCTGAACCCGGCCGATGCCCCGGCCGCGGTCGGCGCCGCGGTCTCGATCGCCGCTTCCGACGCTGGCCTCGAACAGACCGTGATGATCGGCTATGGCGACCGGCTGGAGCGTCTGGCCGCCTGGTGGCGCCAGCTCTGGGCCGAATCCCTCGGCAAGGCCGGCAAGGGCACCACGCCGGTGACCGCGATCGGCCCCGTGGACCAGCACAGCCAGCTCCAGCTCTATCTCGACGGGCCAGACGACAAGTTCTTCACCGTCGTCGACTTGGCGACCAAGGGCCGCGGTGCGGTGATCCGGCCCGACCTCGCCGCCGACCCGGCGCTGGAATTCCTGGCCGGCCGCCGCATCGGCGACGTCGTTGCGGCCCAAGCCCGCGCCACCGCCGACACGCTGGTCAAGTTCAAGCGCCCGGTCCGCCGCCTGACCATCCCCAACTTCGACATCGAAGCCCTGGGCGGCCTGTTCATGCATTTCACCCTGGAGACGCTGATCGCGGCCCATCTCCTGGGCGTCGATCCCTTCGACCAGCCTGCGGTCGAAGAGGGCAAGATGCTGACCCGCAAGTATCTCCAGGCCGGCACCTACTGACTGCATCCGCACCGCGCATGGGGCATGATGGCCCCATGCGCATCCGCCTCCTGCCCGAGTCGACCGCCAACCGCATCGCCGCGGGCGAGGTGGTCGAACGCCCCGCTTCCGCCGTCAAGGAATTGGTCGAAAACGCCCTCGACGCCGGGGCGAGCCGGATCGACGTCGTCGTCGAGGGTGGCGGCCGTTCCCTGATCCGCGTCGCCGACGACGGCTTCGGCATGGATGCCGACGAACTCGCCCTCGCGGTCGAGCGCCACGCAACCTCGAAACTGCCGGACGACGATCTCGACGCCATTCGCTGGTTCGGCTTTCGCGGCGAGGCGCTGCCTTCGATCGGCGCCGTCGCCCGCCTGGACATCGCGAGCCGCGCCCGGGGGGCCTCTGAGGCCTGGTCGATCAGGGTCGACGCCGGGGCGAAATTCCCGCTCGAGCCCGCGGCGCTGGCCGCCGGCACCAGGGTCGAGGTCCATGACCTCTTCTATGCGACGCCGGCGCGCCTCAAGTTCCTGAAGATCGAACAGGCGGAATTCCAGGCCGTCGCCGATGTCATGCGCCGCCTGGCGCTGGCCCATCCGGACGTCGGCTTCACCCTGTCGGACGGGGCACGGGTGGCGCTCCGCTACGCGCCGGAGGCGACGCTCGATCCCGAGGATGCCCGCCGCAACCGGATCGCCGCCGTGATCGGGCGCGATTTCGCTGACAATGCCTTGGCTATCGCCGCGACCC
>JAYSCC010000559.1:0-2502 GCA_041915065.1 Zavarzinia sp. | reverse complement strand
GTCCCCACCAGGGAGCCGAGAGCACCCGCCTGGGCTTGCGCCAGGTCGACCTGGCCGGTCCCCTGGGCATAGCTCTCCGGCGCCTGGAAATAGATCGAGGGCAGCCGGCTCCGATACTTCACATAGTAGAATTGGAACTCGGTATTGTTCAGCTCCGGCGCGAAATAGCGCATGGAGAGGCCCCAGTCGCCGGCATGGGGATCGTCCAGCCGGTGGATCGGCACGCCGACCGACAGCGCCTGCGGCCCGCTGCCATAGGGCGGGGCCGGATTATCGTAGTCGGCGGCATTGTCGCGCCCGACGGTATATTCCCGCCGGTCGCCGAAATCGGTGAAGACCGAAGTGCCCTTCGCGCCCTCGCACAGATTGTCGTTGAAGGACAGGAAGCTGCCACAGACCGGCAGCCGCGCCGGCTCGAAATCGAGCTGGTAGAAGGCTTCGAACGACGGCCCGTCGTTCAGCTCGTAAGAGAGTTTGATCAGAGGCACCGGGATCAGGGCGTCCTTCAACTCCGCCCCCGGGGTCAGGATCTTGGTGACGTCGATCGGATTGATCACCGAAATGCCGTTCAGGGTGAACAGCGCCTCGCCCCAGTTCAGGATCTGGCTGCCGATCTTGACCTGGAGGTTGTTGTCGAACAGGTCGAAATTGCCGCCGACATACCATTCGCGAAGCGTCGCATCCCAATTCGCCTTGTCCAGGGCACTCGGCGAATAGCGCCCGCGATAGGGCCGCTCCACCGGTCCATTGGCCGCCAAGTGGTTGTTCAGCGCGACCGAATCGACGAAGGCCTCCCCGCTCACCGTGGCGAAGAAGTCGCGCCACTTCAGGCGTGCCTCGGAACGGATCGTGGTGATCTGCGAGATCAGGTCGTATTTGTCGAAATTCAGGTTGCCGTCGTCTGAATCGGCCGGCGTATAACTGCCACCATTATAATAGCCGACATTGCGCGGGTCGCGGTCGGCCATGCGCATCTGGGCGCCGATCGAGAGCGTGGTGATGACGCTGCCGGTGACCTCGTCGCCCAGCTCGAAGTCATAGGCAGCGGCGGAACTCGCCATGGCGGTCAGGCCGGCGGCGAGGAGAAGGCGGCGGCGGGCCATGGTCCGCGCCTCCTACTGCGAGCCCATCCTTCGCACGGCATCGGGCGAGAAGATCGCGGAATCCAGATCCTTCGGCTCGAAGTCGACCGGCTTTTCCTCGTTCACCATACCGAAGGTCAGATATTTGCCCGACTGCAGATCGTAGGAGATCTGCACCGCCGAGGAACAGAGCGGCACCTCATAGGCGCTCAGCAGCGGGCCTTCCTGCATCCGCCACAGCGCACCATGGGTGTCGTAGGCATCGATCATGACGATGTTCCAGCTGTCCTCGTCGAGGTAGAAGCTGCGCCGCCCGTAGATGTGGCGGGTGCCTTCCTTCAGCTTGGACTCGACCACCCAGGCCCGGTGCAATTCGTAACGGTTGAGGTCCTGGTTGATGTGGTTCGGGGTCAGGATCTGCTTGTATTTGTATTTGTCCGAGGCGAGTTCATAGGCGTTATAGCCCATGTAGAGTTCACGCTTGGGCTGGAGCGTGAAGGTGAAGCGGTCGGTCGCGCCATTGTACATGTCGAAAGTATCGGCCGGTGCCAGGCCGTCGGTCTGCGGCGCCGGGTTGTCATAGGCGATGTCGGGCGCGCGCAGCAGGCGCCTTGTGCCCGGGTTGTAGATCCAGGCCTGGCGCGGCAGTTCCTTGGCGTTGATGGTATCGAGCACCAGGACGATGGTGCCGGCCGAACGCGGCGGATAAGTGATGAAATTCAGGTAGGAGATGGCGATGTTGCCCAGCTGCTTGATGTCGCTCACGTCGCCGATCTTGTTCAGGCCCGGGCCGTTGTAATGGGCGATGCCCTCGTCGTGGCCGCGCACCAGGTCATAGCTGCCGTCGCGCGCCACCAGGGCCGCGGTGAACCAGCGCCGCGCCTTGAAGCCGCGGTAGCGCAGCCGATGGTTCCAGATCGCCTCGACCCCCGATTGCGGAATCGGGAAGGGATTGCCCAGCAGGGCGTCGTTCAGGCCGTTGTCGTCCTCGGTCATGGTCGCGGTGACGGCGTTCCGCTTGTTGGCGTCCAGCACCCGCTGCGGCAGGGTGCAGGTCCGCCGGCTCTGGTAGACCGGCAGCTTGTAGGTCGGATAGAGCTTCAGCAGGGCGATCTGGCCGGCGGTCAGGCGCGCCTCGTATTGCTTCAGGTTCTGGCTGGTGATGGTGAACAGCGGCTTGTCGTCGGGGAACGGGTTCGGGTAGTGCATGCCCGGCTTGTAGCCGGCGGGTGGCGCGGTCATGCCCCCGGTCCAGGGCGGGATCGAACCGTCGGCATTGCCGGCGCGCACGGCGCCCATGGGCGTGAGGTCCTTATCCAGCCGGTCCGCCTCGGACTGCGCCACCTTGGCCGCCGCCCCTTGAGCGGCGACCGTGCCGAGCAGGCCCGCCAAGGCCCCGACCAGGGCCCACGCCTTCATC
>JAYSCC010000558.1:0-2502 GCA_041915065.1 Zavarzinia sp. | reverse complement strand
GACGCTGTCGACCGCGCGGGCGGTAGTGATGCGGGCGCGCTCGGCGGCGATCCGCTCCATGGTCGCGGGATCGGGGTTCACCTGTTTCTCAGGCAAGCCGTCGATCCGCTGAATATCCCACTCCCGCTTGGCGATCGGGCGGCGCAGGGTCGACGTGGAACCGTCCGGTTCCGTCACCGTCAGCACCAAGTCGCCGCTCGCATCGCGCCCGAGGCCGAGGACGAAGCGCCCGTCCGGTGCCACATGCAGGTCCCGGTCCTGGTAGCGGATATGTTCGCCCGGCGCCGCATGGCCGGTGACCAGGGCGCCCTGGGCCACGCTGCCGTCGACCGTCGCCGCCTCGGCCGTGCCCGAGAGCAGCAGCACCAGGCCGAGGGCGAGCTTCACGGCGTCAGCCCGAGCTGGGCCGCCCGCATCAAGGCCGCTTCGGGCGAGGCATAGGCTTCCTGCCGGTCGACCGACCAGTAGCGGAGGTCTTCGAGCGGGATCTGCGCCCCCGTGGCGGCACAGAGCACGAAGGCGCCGGGCCAGAGGATGCGGAAATGGCCGTGCTCGAAATGCAGTTTGGCGGGGGCGCTGGCGTCCATCATGGTCTTTCAGATCAGGGTGCCCTGTTCGGGCGGCGGCGTTTCGGTCTTGCGGCTTCGCCGGCGCGGGCCGTCGCCCCCCGCCAGCGCCTGCACGCGACCGTCGGCGAATTCGATTTCCAGGGCATCGCCCGGATGCACGGCAGCCGCGGCCGCGACCAGGGCGCCGTCGCGCCGGACGACCGCGAACCCCCTGGTCAGCACGCTCTGATAGGACAGCGCCTCCAGCAGCTTGGCCGGCGTCACCAGCCGCTGCGCGAGCTGGTCCAGCCGGCGGCTGACCGCGGGCGCCAAGCGCTGCGCCATCAATTCCAGCCGCTCCGCTTTCTGGCGGATTTCGCCCGTGAGCACCTGGGGGCGGAGGCCGGCGGCCGCGGTCGCCAGCCGGGCATTGCGCTCGCCGATCAGGCCGAGCAGGGCGCGCGGCAGCCGGTCGGAAAGATCGTCGAGGCGCAGTTCCGCCGCCTCGATCAGGCTGCGCGGATGGCGAAGGCCCCGGGCCAGGCCTTCGAGCCTGGTTTCCCGCTCGGCCAGCAGGCGGCGGGCAGCCTGGCGGGCACGGGCGCCGAGATCGTCGACCCTATCGAGCAGTTCGGCCCGAACCGGCACCGCCATTTCGGCCGCCGCGGTCGGCGTCGGCGCCCGCCGGTCAGAGGCGAAATCGATCAGCGTGGTGTCCGTCTCGTGGCCGACGGCGGAGATCAGCGGGATCTCGCTGCCCGCCGCGGCGCGCACCACGACTTCCTCGTTGAAGGCCCAGAGGTCTTCCAGGCTGCCGCCGCCGCGCGCCACGATGAGGAGATCGGGCCGCTGCACCGGGCCGCCGGGGCCAATCGCGTTGAAGCCCCGAATCGCCCGCGCCACCTGTTCGGCCGCCCCTTCGCCCTGCACGGCGACCGGCCAGACCAGGACGTGGCGCGGAAAACGGTCGGCCAGGCGGTGCAGGATGTCGCGGATCACGGCGCCGGTCGGCGAGGTGACGACGCCGATCACCGCCGGCAGGAAGGGCAGGGGCCGCTTCCGCTCAGTCGCGAACAGGCCTTCGGCGGCGAGCTTGCGCTTGCGTTCCTCGAGCAGGGCCATGAGGGCGCCGGCCCCCGCAGGCTCGATCGATTCGGCCACCACCTGGTATTTCGAGCGGCCGGGATAGGTCGTCAGCCGGCCGGTCACCACCACTTCGAGCCCATCTTCCGGCCGGAAGCGGAGCCTGCCGGCGACATTCCGCCAGGCGACACCGTCCAGCACCGCCTCGGCATCCTTGAGCGCGAAATAGAGGTGGCCGGAGGAATGGCGCTTCACCCCCGAAAGCTCGCCCCGCACGCGGACCAGGGCGAATCGGTCCTCCACCGTCCGCTTCAGTTGGGCGGAGAGTTCGGAAACCGACAGTTCGGGCAGATTCGCAGGCACCGGGGCAGGGGCGAGGTCTTCCATGCTCATGCGGACATGATACAAGCTTGCCCCGAAGTTGGGCGAGGGTTTAGCGATGAATGTCCTGGTGATCGGAAGCGGCGGCCGCGAACATGCCCTGTGCTGGGCGCTGGCGAAATCGCCCCTGGTCGGCCGGCTGTTCTGCGCGCCGGGCAACGGCGGCATCGCCGCGGTGGCGACCTGCGTCGAGATCGACCCCAAAGAGGTCGACCGCCTGCTCGCCCTGATCCGGACCGAGAAGATCGATTTCGTCGTCGTCGGGCCGGAGGCGCCACTGGTCGCCGGCCTGGCCGACAAGCTGGCCGAGAAGGGCATCAAGACTTTCGGGCCGAGTGCCGCCGCGGCCCAGCTCGAAGGCTCCAAGGGCTTCACCAAGGACCTCTGCGCCCGCCACAATATCCCGACCGCCGCCTATGGCCGCTTCCACGACAAGGCGTCCGCCCTTCGTTATCTCGCCGACCAGACCATCCCGGTGGTGATCAAGGCG
>JAYSCC010000557.1:0-2512 GCA_041915065.1 Zavarzinia sp. | reverse complement strand
GATGAAAAGTGAACTCGATCTCGATGACCGTTCGCCCGCGGCGGACCTCGCGCCACTCGACCGTGAAATGGGCAAGGTTGTCGATTTCGGCCTTCGCCTTTTCGAGCACCTTGCGGCGAAGCTGGGCGAAGTCCTTGTAGAGTTCCGGCGCGATCCCGAACGCGGCCCGTATGGCGGTCATGTCCGCCCGCCATACCGACTGACGGCGGTAGAGGCGCAGGGCTCCCATCTCGTAGAGCCGCAAGGCATAGCTCGAACGGAACCCCAGCACCGCCTGGCGATTGAGCACCGCATAGGTCTCGGATTCACGGATCAGTCGCCGCGCGTCGGGCGTGAACTCCCACTCGATCCAGCCCGCCTCCGCCCCATCGTCCTCGATCTCTTCGCGCGACGACTGGATCAGCGAGAACCGCTTGGTCGCCTTACGACCGCGCCAGGAGAGGTCGTCCACCGCGAAGAGCGTGCGATGCAGTTCTTCCAGCATGTCGCTGATGCGTTCGTTGCCCTTGTGGCCGCGCCGGATGTCGGCCTTGCGCATCCGGTGCGCCACCGGCTCCCAAGCGTCGCCGCCGGCGGTGAGGATCATCAAGGCCAGCAGGCGCGCCGCGGTCAGGCTGAGGGATTGGCCCTTGACGAAGCGGACCTCGACCAGATTGCCGGGCTTTGCGAACTCGTCCCCAGCGCGGGCCTCGAGGGCATGAGCAACACGCATGGCTCGGCCGGGCGCCGACTCCCCGCCGTCCTCCAACACCGCTATATCCGCCGCGTCGCTCAGAACACCGCTCCACCAAATCAGGAGCCCGATGATTCCTGACCTCGAATCAAATCACAAGTCAGGATAAAGCGCGTGCTGGGGACGCATCCCCCAATCGGTCAGGATACCTCCCGAGAAGACAGGATAGAGCCCCCGCGCGGTCAGGACGAAGCCCCCAGGAAGACAGGCGGTCGCCCCCAAGGGGTCAGGTGAGTTTGCGTAACTCTATGATTTACCGCCCCTTTATCCGGCCCGAATAGGAATTAGATAGAATCTAGAAACCCGCTGCTCACCGCAGCGGGCGTTTTTCAAAAAATGAAGGGTGAAGGCCAAAAGACGCCAAGGCGGCTCCGGCGAACCGCCGCTAGAAAGCGAAGCCCCGCCCGGCGAACCGGGCGGGGCTGGCGACTACTCATCTTCGGCGGGGTTCTGCTCGGGCCGATCCAGCGACTTCAGCTCGTGGCCGGGCATGGCGATCACCACCTTGGAGAAGAACCGCTCGACGCCTTCGTTATCGGTGTAGCGGTCGTGACGGATCTCGCCCTGGACGTAGACCTTGGCGCCCTTCGCGAGGCCCTTGGACGCCAGCCAGTTGACCGTGGCCTGGTTCCAGATCTCCACCTGGTGCCAGGTCGGGTAGTCCTTCCGCTCGCCGTTCTTCTTGGTGTAGCGGCTGGTGCAGACCCGCAGGGTGGCGACCTTCTTGCCGCCTTGGGTGGTGCGGATTTCCGGCTCGGCGCCCGTGAAACCGATCAGTTGGACTTGGTTCAGCATCGTCTTTCTCCGTCTTCCGCCCGGAGGAGCCCGGGCGGCTCGCGGTCCCTGCCGCGATCACGAGACCGCCCAGGTCGGGGATAAGCGAGGGGACGAAGCCCGGCGGGGCTGGAAACCGGTCTGCAGCGGCGCAGCGCGAAGACCGGAGGGTCCGGCCCGGCCGCCTCGCTTGCGAGGTCGGCTTCGACCCTGAGCGACCCGGCCTAGGTTCACGTGATTGATCGCGCGGGACCGTCCCCCGCCACGGCCCCATCCCCAGGAAGACCCCGAAGACGACGCGCCACGGCCGATCCCTAGGATTCACAACGCAGACCCAGGATCGCCTGACGCCTACAACGGCGATGTCGCCGCCCAAGCAGATCTGCCCCATCCTCCACCTATGAACGGCCGGCAGGGCGGGCGTGGGTCCTAAACCTAAGGTGGCTGGCGCCCAGGATCGGCTGACCAGAGATGGCTCTCGCGCCGACCGAAGCTGCGCCCTGTTCGTTTCCGGGGTGATCGCCAACGACGCCGCCCACAGCGACTTAACCGGGGCCATCGCGCCTGGACGAACAGGTGTTCGTGGCCGATGACCTGGTCCGCGCCCTAGACCTGGACCGGCCCGATAAGACCCCGCACCATGGATAAGACGCCCGACCAGCCGATTCGCCGGGCGGGGCGTCGCTTCGCCAGCGAGCCGAAATCACGCAAAAGACGAAGCGAGTCCTCGACGCTAAAATACGGTTCGGGGGCACGCCGCGAGGTCAGCAGGCGCTCAAGGCCGCCCAGTCCCAGGGAAGACGCCACATCGTCCGCCTCCGCAAAAGGCCGACGGTGTGCAAGCCGGGCGGCGGCCTGCCCCCGCTGGACCGAACAGCCTACCGCCTAGGGCTGCGGCCGAACCGCCCCTCCGCGTAAAATCCGCATTTGCGTTCAACGCCCGTTCTGGAACGACGGGCTCATGTTCGCCCGTCGTTCTCCCGCGAGGGGAGGGCGGCCACGATG
>JAYSCC010000556.1:0-2523 GCA_041915065.1 Zavarzinia sp. | reverse complement strand
CTGTGCCTTCACCGACGACAATGTCTCCTTCAAGGACGGCGAAGCGGTGGACGTCGAGGCCAATGCCCGTCTGGGCGGCCTGATCCAGGCCCTGGGCTGAGGAGGCGAGATGCCGGTCATCCGCATCGTCGAGGACAAGGCCCAGGTCGACGGCGGCCACGCCATCGTCGTCGTGCAGGGCGTCGAGCAGTACCGGGGCGACGGCACGCTGGCGATCCGCCGGCTCGGCTACGAGGCGGCCAATCTCTCGCCCGAGGGCTGGCGCGTGCCAGACGCCCGCCTGACCGCGGAACGCTACGAGATCCGGGACGGCGCCCTGCATCTCTACCTCGGTCCAGATGTCACCGAATTCCTGACCCCGGACGATCACGTCTCGATCGAGGTCAATGGTGTCCTGGGCAGTGCCACCGTGGCTTGGCCGCCGATCACGCCCCATTACGGCGGCCGCACCCAGTTCCGCCGGGTCGCCCAGCGTCCCGTGCCACCTCCACCGCCACCGCAGGCGCCCCCTCAGGCGCCGTTGCCGCCGCCGGCCCCTGTGCCGGACGAGGAACCGACCGTCTTCGTTCCCTTGCCACCGCCACCGCCGCCGCCTGAACCGGCCAAGGAAGAGGAGACGGTTCGGCCGGAGCGCATGGTCGACGTGATCGACAAGCCGAAGCCGATGAATCTCGCCTGGCTCGGGCCGGCGCTGTGGTGCCTGCTGTCCCTGGCGATCGGTGCTGCCGCCTATGCCAACCGGCAGCATGAGGACGTGGCGGGGACAGTGCCGCCAGTCGCCGGCCTGCCCGAGACGCCGAGCCTGCCACCGTCCCCTCCGGCGCTGCCCGAACCGCCGGCCACGCCGCCTGGGGTGCCGCCGGTCGGCGAATTGCCGCCCGCGAACCCGCCGCCCACCAGCCCGCCGCCGCTGCCCCCACCACCGCCCGAAGACCAGTCGGTGCAGGAGATCGTGCGCGCCGCCGGCAGCGCCCAGGAAATTTTCGACTGGGCGCAGAAGTTCCGCGCTCGGGGCGATTACCAGGGCATGCTGCTGCTGCTCGAAAACGCGGCAGAGCGCGGCAGCGTCGAGGCGATGATGGAAATCGCCCGGCTCTATGATCCCGCCACCTTCATCGCGGGCCAGCCCTTCTCGAAGGCCAATCCGTCCCAGGCAGCGAAATTCTATCGCAAGGCGGAAGCCGCCGGCTCGGCCGAGGCGGGGCCGGCCCTGGCTGCCCTGAAGAAGCGGCTCGACGCCCTGGCGGCCCAGGGCGACGCCGACGCCAAGGCCGCCCTGGCGACCTATTGGCCCGGGCAGTAGGAGGGGTTTCGATGCGGCGGTTGCTGTTCCTGCTCTGCGCCTGCCTGGCCCTGGCCGGCGGCCTGGCGCCCGCCTTCGCCCGCCAGCCCCTGCTGATCGAGGGCAAGAAGACCCTGTTCCAGCGCGTGCTGAGCCGGCCGGGCGCCCAATTGCTGGCCGATCCCATGGCGGGCAGCGGCAAGCCGGTGCCGGCCTTCAGCGTCTTCTACGTCTACGGCCGGCAGAATGCGGGCGGCACCGACTATGTCGAGGTCGGGCGCGACACCAGGGGCACGGTCGCCGGTTACATCCGGGCCGACCAGGCGATCGACTGGAAACAGAGCCTGACCGTCGCCTTCGCCAGCCCGGCGGCACGGGAACGGGTGCTGTTCCTCAAGGACCGGGACGCCATCGCCAAGCTCATGTCCTCGCCCCACCGCGCGGCCGAGGCGACCGAGATGCGCAATGAAGCGATTGGCGACCGCCTGCCGGCCGGCAGCCCGGTGTTGGCGATCGAACCGCCGACCTATGTCGACATCGCCAAGCAATTCTACCTGCTGCCCATCCTGCAGGCGGATTCAGTGTTGACCGACGATGGTTTCGCCGCCCGCCTGCTCGAAGTCGCCTCGGTGCCGGCGGCCGGGGCCACGCCGCCGCCCGCCGCCAATCCGCCGCCAACCGATCCAGCCGCGGCGCTGGCGGCCTTCAAGGTCGGCATCACCGTGGTGATCGACAATTCGACCTCGATGCAGCCCCATATCGAGCGGACGCGCGAGGCGGTGCGCCGGATCTACGACAAGATCAAGGGCACGCCCTTTGCCGACAGCGTCCGTTTCGGCGTCGTCGGCTTCCGCGACAATGCCAAGGTGACGCCCGCCCTGGCCTATGTCTCGCGCATCTTTTCGCCCCTCTCGGTCGACCGCAAGCCGGAGGAGACGCTGGCGGCGCTCGACCAGATGAAGGCGGCCGACATTTCCAGCCCGAATTTCTACGAAGACAGTTTCGCCGGCATCAAGACGGCGATCGACGGCATGGATTGGGCGCCCTTCGGCGGGCGCTACGTCGTGTTGATCACCGACGCCGGCAGCCGGGCCGCCAACGACCCCCTGAGCGAAACGCGCCTCGGCCCCGAGCAGTTGAACCAACTCGCCCGGGCCAAGGGGATCGCCATCTTCGCGCTTCATCTGCTGACCCCGCCCGGCGTGAACGATCACGCCCGGGCCAAGGCGCAATATGTCGAA
>JAYSCC010000555.1:0-2523 GCA_041915065.1 Zavarzinia sp. | reverse complement strand
ACAGGTCGAGAATGTAGTATTTCATGATCCAGGCCGGCACGAACAGGATCGGCTCGGCATGGACTTCCTTGGTGCTCGGTGAATATTGGATGAGCTCGATCAGCTTGTTGCGCAGGATCACCTTGCCGGGGGTGACGGCCAGGTTCTTGCCGACTTCGAAATGATCGGTCGCGGGCTTTTCGTGGGCGAGCTTGCGGCCCTCGTCCTCGAGATAGTTCTGGATGCCACGCACCAGGTTGGCACCGCCCTGCACGATCGTCTGTTCCAGCACGACCGGGTTGGTGGGGACGAAATTGGTCGGCGCCACCATGTCCAGCAACTGGCGGGCGATGAAGCTGACGACGTTCAGATTGGCTTGAGTCGCCCCGCGCACGCCGGTCGTCGCCTCCTGCCACCATTGTTCGGTCAGCAGGAAGGATTGTTCGAACAGGTTGAACGGATAGCGCTTCCAGGCCGGGTCGTCGAAGCGGTGGTCGCCCTTGCTGGGGACTACCGGTGCCGGCACGTCGCTTTCCGGATCGAGGGCGTTGTGGCCGGCATAGCGCAACAGTTTGGTCGCTTGGGCGGCCGCCTTCTCGATCAACTCGATCTGCTTGCCGGGCGAGGCCGCCAGATTGAGTGCCCAGTCGCTATAGGCGCCGAGCAGCGCTACCGGCGACAGGCCGCCGCTCAGGCGGGCGATGGTCGACTTGACCATTCGGTCCAGGTTCGAGGTGGAAGGCCCGGTCATCATCTACTCCACGCATGGAACGGTTCTAGTTAGCATCGGCTGTTGCGGCGCAGCATTGACATTTATCATGGCATCGCTTGGCGGCGCGGGTGATGTCCTTTATATGCATTGCGGTATTGTGCCCGGGATAATTGACGGAAAAATGTTAAGATGAAGTCTCTCCGCTACGTCGTCCTGGTGCTGGTGATCGGTGCGCTGGCCGCCGGCGGCTATTGGTTCTGGAAAAGCCGGACCGCGGGGGCCTTGCCGGACGGCATCGCGGCCGCCAACGGCAGGCTGGAGGCCGATCAGGTCGATGTTTCGACCAAGATGGCCGGCCGTGTGGTCGAAATCCTGGTGAAAGAGGGCGATTTCGTGCAGGCCGGCACGGTGATCGCCCGCATGGACCGGGCCGAGCTGGATGCGCAGATCGACGGCGCCAAGGCGCAGATCGTTCAGGCCGAGAAGGCCTCCGCCTCCGCCGCCGCGGCCGTGACCCAGGCCGAATCGCAGGTCGCACTCGCCCAGCAGGAATTCGACCGCGCCAACGCCTTGCACGACAAAGGCTATCAATCGGTCGAGGTGCTGGACCAGCGCCGCGCCCAGCTCCAGGTGGCGCAGGCCAATCTGACCGCGGCCAAGGCGAACGAGCAGCAGGCCCAGGCGGCGATCGACACCGCCAAGGCGGCGCTCGCCCGCTTGAACACGCTGGGCGACGACACCGTGCTGGTCGCCCCGCGGGCCGGCCGCGTGCAATACCGCCTGGCCGAACCGGGCGAGGTCCTGGCCGCCGGTTCGCGCGTGATCACCCTGCTCGACGTCGCTCAGGTCTATATGACGGTCTACCTGCCGGCGGCCCAGGTCGGCCGCCTCGGCCTCGGCAGCGAGGCGCGGCTGGTGCTCGACCCGGTGCCGCAATATGTCATCCCGGCCATCGTTTCCTTCGTTTCGGCCGATGCGCAATTCACCCCCAACGCGGTCGAGACCAAGGACGAGCGCGACAAGCTGATGTTCCGGGTCAAGCTCTCCATCGATCCCGATCTTCTCGACCGCTACCAGGCCCAGGTGAAGACCGGGGTGCGCGGCATGGGCTATGTCCGTTTCGACCCCAAGGCCGAATGGCCCGAGAACTTGGCCCTGAGGCTGCCGCAGTGACCGAGACGGTCGCGGTCCTCGATCGCGTCACGCATCGCTATGGCCCCGTGGCGGCGCTGGATGGCGTGGAGATCGCCATTCCGGCCGGCTGCATGGCCGGGCTGATCGGGCCGGACGGGGTCGGCAAATCGACCCTGCTCGCCCTGATCGCCGGGGTGCGCAAGCTCCAGGCCGGCCATGTCCAGGTCCTCGGCGGCGACATCGCCGACCGCGGCCACCGCCAGCGCTGCCTGACCCGGGTCGCTTATATGCCCCAGGGCCTGGGGCGCAATCTCTATCCCACCCTGTCGATCTACGAGAACCTGGATTTCTTCGGCCGGCTGTTCGGCCAGCCCGCGGCGGAGCGCCGTGCCCGCATCGCCGAACTGGTTGCCGCGACCGGCCTCGCGCCCTTCGTCGACCGGCCGGCCGGCAAGCTCTCGGGCGGCATGAAGCAGAAGCTCTCGCTCTGCTGCGCCCTGATCCACGATCCCGACCTCTTGATCCTCGACGAGCCGACGACCGGCGTCGATCCCCTCTCGCGGCGCCAGTTCTGGGACTTGATCGACCGCATCCGCGCTCGCCGCCCGGGCATGAGCACGGTAGTGGCTACCGCCTATATGGAAGAGGCGGAACGCTTCGACTGGATCGCCGCCATGGACGGCGGCAAGGTGCTGGCG
>JAYSCC010000554.1:0-2536 GCA_041915065.1 Zavarzinia sp. | reverse complement strand
CGTCGAGGGAGACGAAGGGCTCGTCCAGCACCAGCAGCGCCGGCTCGACCGCCAGCGCCCGCGCCAGTGCCGCCCGCCGCGCGAGCCCGAGGGAGAGTTCGCCGGGATAGCGGTCGCGCCAGGGCGTGAGGCCCACTTCCGCCAGCAGCGGCCCCGGATCGCGTCGCAGCCGCCGGGGCAGCACCAGGGCGATATTCTGGGCGACCGTCCGCCAGGGCAGCAGGCGCGGCTCCTGGAACATCACGCCGATCGAGATCTCGCGCGGGTCGGGCGTCACCGCGCCTTCGAAGTCGCGGTCGAGGCCGAGCAACAGGCGCAGCGCCGTGCTCTTGCCGCAGCCCGACGGCCCGATCAGGCAGACGAATTCGCCCCGCCCGACAGTGATCGACAGGTCGCGCAAGGCGGTGACCGGGCCCGCCGGGGTCCGGTAGTCCTTGCGCCGCACCTCAAGCGCGAGCAGGGGCGGGGCGCCAGCGGCCGGCATGGGCTTCGAGCGGTTGCAGGACGAGATATTCGACCACCAGCATGACCAGCGTGAAGGCGAAGGCATAGCCGAGCACGCCGCGCACGTCGAAGAGCTGGAAGCGGGTCGAGATCGCGTAACCGATGCCATCGCCCCGGCCCAGCAGCTCGACCACCAGCACGATCTTCCACACCAGCGCCAGGCCCGAACGCGCCGCCGCGGCGACATAGGGGGCGAGTTGGGGCAGCAGGACGTGGCGTCCCCAGGCCGCGGGCGACAGCCGGAAGGCGCGCCGCATCTCTTCGAGCCCGGGATCGATCGCCCGCGTACCTTCGCGGAGGATCACCACGACATTGGGGATCTTGTTCAAGGCGACCGCCACGATCGCCGCCGCCTCGGTCAGCCCGAGCCAGATGTAGCAGAGGATGGCGATGACCAGCGCCGGCAGGTTCAGGAGCACCAGGAGCCAGGTTTCGAGCAGCGCATCGAGGCGGCGCGACAGGCCGAGGGCGATGCCCCCGGCACAGCCGATCGCCATGGCAACGGCGAAGGAGATCACCACCCGCCGCAGCGTGGCCGCGAGCTGGGCCAGGAGGTCGCCGTGCAGCGCCTGATCGACGGCGAAACCCGCCACGGCCAGGGGTGACGGCAGTTCCGCCGAATGCAGTGCCAGCGCCGCCGCCTGCCACAGCGCCAGCAAGGCGAGGAAGGACAGGCCGCGGCCGAGCGCGCCCTTCGCGCCGCTCCTTGTCATGCCGGCGCCTGCCAATAGAGGCCAGCCGGCAGTTCGCGCGCCGGGCCGACCAGCGCCTCGCCGCCCAATTCCGTCAGCACGGCATAGAGACGGGCGGCATCCGCCGCTTCCTCCGCCAAGGGGCGGGTCGGAATGCCTTCGACGAAGCGGCGCCTCAGCGCCTCGAAGGTCGCCTCGTCGTCGGCCTGCATCAGGGGGCGCAGGGCCTGCCAGGCCCCGTCGTCCTGCGCCAGGACCTGTTTGGCGGCGGCCGAGGCCCGGGCGAAGCCGGCGACCGCCGCGGCCGGCGCCGAGGGCGAAAAGACATGCCCGACAAAGGCGATGCGCCCACCCGCGCCGAGCCCGGCCACGATCTCCTCGACCCCGATCAGCCGGCGGTAGCCCTGGGCTTCCAGCCGGGCGCAGAAAGTCCAATAGAGCAGGCCGGCATCGAGCCCGCCCCGGCGCAGCGTCTCGCTCAGCAGCGGCGGCGCCCCGAACACCGGCGTCGTCGCCGTCGCCAGGTCGATCCCGAGGTGGCGCAGGCCATGGGCGCGCAGCAAAAGCCAGCTCTTGTCCAGTGCGCCACCGGCGACCCCGATCGAACGCCCGGCGAGATCACCGACGGTTCGCAACGCCGAATCCGCTGCCACCATCACCGCCCCCTCGGTGGCCGAGAAGGGCAGAAAGCTGACCGCGCGCCCCTCCGCGCGAAGCCGCGCCGCCCACAGGAGATCGCTCACGATGACGTCGACCGAGCCGCCCAGGAAGGCGATGCGGGCAGCATCGGAAGAGGCCAGGCGCTGGACCTGCAACTCGACCCCGGCTTGGCGGTCGAGGCCCAGGCGGCGGATCGTCTCCACCTCCCAGCCGACGGTGCCGAACTCCAGGATGCCGAGGCGCAGCACCGGCACAGCTTCGGCGCGAAGCGACCCGGGCCAGAGACTTATGCTGCAAAGCAGCGACAAAATGTCGCGACGCAGCAAACCGGGTCCAGCGGCGCCCCTCGCCGGCTTTCTCGAATTATTACAGATTTCTTGGTTGCGGCGCAGCAAAAACGGTGCCGGCCTTCGCTGAATCGACACTCCCCGGTGCTCCCCGGTCACTCGTTTTTTTAATCTATTCTTGACGGCGAGTGTGATCGCCATTTCTCATACTGTCCATTGCCAAAATGGCCAATGGACCGAACGGCACGGCCCCGGAACAATAACCACGGCCGGCTGTTAGATGAAATGAAGTTCGTACGGCTGAAACGTAAGAACAGAATAAGGGAGTGAACGAAAAATGCGCCTCGTCCTGGCCACGGCCCTGCTCTCGATCCTGCTGCCCGCGGCCGCCTC
>JAYSCC010000553.1:0-2539 GCA_041915065.1 Zavarzinia sp. | reverse complement strand
GGGCGATGCCGCCGACCAGCAGTTCCGAGAGCTGGTCGGCCGGCATTTCGTCGAGCCAGGCGCGCAGGTCGGCGGCGAGGTCGGGCCCGACCAGCGCCGGCTTCAGCCGCCGGTCGAGCAGCCAGCGCCGCGCCTCCGGCTTCTCCATCGCCTCGGCCAGGAGGTCACCGAAGAGGTGAACCTCGACGCCGCGCTCCCGCATCGTGTCGACGAAGGCGTCGTGTTCCTGACGGGCCTTCTTGACCCAGAGCACGTCGTCGAACAGCAGGGCGTGGCAATTGTCCGGCGTGAGGCGGCGGAGCGAGAGGTCCGGCCGGTGCACGATCACTTCGCGCAGCCGGCCGATCTCGGAATGGACACCGAGTTGCATGTTCTGTCCTTCCGTCCGGTCAGAGCGGGCTGATGTCGCCGTGCCAGATCAGATAGGCGGCCAGCACGCCGGCCACCACCAGGCCGAGGGCGATCAAGCCTTCGAGCGCCGTGAAGGCCTTGGCCCGCTGTTCCGACCGCGCCTTCAGGTAGACCAGGATGCCGGGGGCATAGAGCATGGCGCACATGAAGATATAGGTCGGACCCGCGGCGTAGATGAGCCAGATGCCGTAGATCGTGGCGACCAGACCGGCCACCAAGCCGCCGCCCCGCGTCTCGCCCGGGCCGTAGGATTCGCCGGTCAGCGCCAGCTTGAAGGCGAAGGCGCCGGAGAAGACATAGGGCACCATGATCGCCGAGGAGGCGATGTAGAACAGCGCCTGATAGGTGCTCTGGGCGAACAGGGTGACGATCAGGAAGACTTGGACCAGGAGATTGGTGATCCACAGCGAGGTCGAAGGCACGCCGCGGGAATTCTCACCCGCGAAGAGCTTCGGCAGGGTGCCGTCCTTGGCCGCGACGAAGGGGATTTCGGCAGCCAGCAGGGTCCAGGACAGGAACGCGCCCGCGACCGAGACGATCACCGCGGTGTTGATCAGCGCCGCCCCCCAGGGCCCGACGACATGCTCGAGCACGCCGGCCATGGACGGGTTCTTCAGCGCCGCCAGCTCCGGCTGGGTCATCACGCCCATCGAGAGCAGGGAGACCAAGGCATAGAGGGCGAGGCAGGTCATGAAGCCGATCACCGTCGCCTTGCCGATATCGGAGCGGCGTTCCGCCCGGCTCGATTCGACGCTGGCGCCCTCGATCCCGATGAAGACCCAGAGGGTGACCAGCATGGTCGCCTTCACCTGAGTCAGCACGGAGCCGAGGTTGGTATTGCTGGCGCCGCTGAAGTCGAGGGTGAAGGTCGGCATGCTGAAGGCGACCGCGATCGCCGCGATGAAGACCACGATCGGCGCGATCTTGGCGATCGTGGTGATCAGATTGACGATCGCCGCCTGGCGCACGCCCGACAGGATCAGGGCATGCACGGCCCAGAGCACGACCGAGGCGCCGACCACCGCCTGCCAGGTGTTGCCGTCACCGAAGGACGGCACGAAATAGGCCATGGCCGAAAACAGCACGACGGCATAGGAGACATTGCCGATCCAGGCGCTGAGCCAATAACCCCAGGCCGAATTGAAGCCGATGAAGTCGCCGAAACCGGCCTTGGCATAGGAATAGGGGCCGGCGTCCAGTTCGGGCCGGCGAGTCGCCAAGCCGCGATAGACCATGACCAGCGCCATCATGCCGACGGCGGTGATGCCCCAGCCGATGATGACGGCGAGCGGCCCGGCGCCATTCGCCATGTTCTGGGGCAGGCTGAACACGCCGGAGCCGACCATCGAGCCGATCACGATGGCGGACAGCATGCCGAGATGGAGTTTGCCCTTGGCGGCGCCGCGCTGCGCGGACGGCGTGGCCACGCCGGTACCCGCACCGGCTGAAGACATCGTCATTGGTTGGCCCTTCTTTCGTTGTCCGTCGGCGCTCATGGGCGCGTCGACCGGTGCAGGCTATTGCCTCCGAATTGGGCAATCCTTGCGCGACATCAATGCACAAAAGGGACTTAGAGCGTATGCAGCAGCCGCTTCAGGGCGGTCTCGAAGCCGGCGAGATCGGTGAGCGGCGCGGCGCTCTCATACTCGACCACTTCGATCGAGCCGTCGATCATCAGATTGTCGCCCAGGCCGAAATCCTCGACCATCAGGCCGTTGCGGTCGCGCATGATGCCCGCACCGTCGGCCGTCAGGGCGCCGCCATTCCACTGCCGCACCCGCTCGACATAGGGCAGCACCATATTGCGATATCCGATCACCGGTTTGCCCAGGGCGAGGGCGAAGCCGACCTCGAACACCGTGCCGGCGTCCGCGCTTGGCCCCCGGAACGGCGTCAGATTGGCGATCACGGCATCGGCCCGGCGAATCAGGGCGATATTGGCGGCACAGATCGCCCGCGCCAGGTCGCCAGAGGCGAGATCCGGCGGCAAGGCGCCGTCCAGCGGATAGAGACCGGCGACGCCACAGGCGGCGCAGATCTCCTGCTTGGCGAGGCCGAGGGCCGGGGCTTCGGGATGGAAGACCTCGGGCCCGGCCAGATAGATCGACGTCATGCTGCCCCCTTGTCA
>JAYSCC010000552.1:0-2544 GCA_041915065.1 Zavarzinia sp. | reverse complement strand
TCTCTCCGCCCGGCTCGGTGTTCTCGTGGATGGCCGTGTCAAGCACGGCCATGACGATAGAAGGTTGTTTTCCGGTCGAGGCGCGGGGGCAAATCTTGCCCGCTTCCTGGCCTGCCACAGTGATTTTCAGCTCAACCGGACAGCCGTGGGACGAGCCCGGTCATGACGACTGAGGGTAGGGGGCAGAAGAGGGGCGCTATTACGCCCTTATTTGAACACATTGGTGTGATCAGGGTTCGATTGTTCACGGCGACGAAATGAACTCTTCACGGCGGCGCGGTTTTTCCGCCGCGTGACGGGGGGCACGCTCGACGCTGCCGTTCCGTTTCGAGGGAGTCGCCGATGAAAACTGCCGTCGTCCTGGCCGCGATTCTGGCCGCCGCACCCCTCGGGGCCACCGCCATCGCCCAGGCCACCACACCGGCCGCGGAAATGCCGGCCGGGACCTACGCTCTGGACCTTTCGCACGGCAGCCTGATCTTCAAGGTCAATCACTTCGGCCTCTCGAACTACACCGCCCGCTTCGAGCGTTTCGACGCCAAGATCGAGTTCGATCCCAAGAACATCGAGAAGAGCAAGGTGACGGCGAGCGTCGATCCGACCTCGATCCACACCGCCTTCCCGAATCCCGACAAGATCGATTTCGACAAGGAACTCTCGACCGGCGAGAAATGGTTCAACGCCGGCAAATTCCCGGCCATCACCTTCGTCTCGACCAAGATCGAGGTGACGGGCGAGAACCAGGGCCGCATGACCGGCAACCTCACCATGCTGGGCGTGACCAAGCCCGTCGAACTCGACGTCACCTTCAACGGTGCCTACGCCAAGCATCCGATGGCGGGCTTTCCGGAGATGGGCTTTTCCGCGATCGGCACCCTGAAGCGCTCGGACTGGGGCCTGAATACTTTCGTCCCCGCGATCGGCGACGACGTCCAGGTCTTCATCGAGGGCGAATTCCCCAAGGTCCCCTGAGGTGGGGGGACCGGCTCGGCGCTATCACAGCCTCGCCATCGTCCTGCATTGGGTGATGG
Source organism: Zavarzinia sp. (assembly GCA_041915065.1). GTDB lineage: Bacteria > Pseudomonadota > Alphaproteobacteria > Zavarziniales > Zavarziniaceae > Zavarzinia. The sequence goes on along the minus strand of JAYSCC010000552.1, from coordinate 1,513 downwards.
CGCTGGCCTTCCTGCTGATGCTGGCGTCCGGTACCGCCATGGTCTTCGGTGATCTGGCGCCGGCGCTGAAATTCCGCCTGTACCAGTGGCACAAGTCGCTGGGCGTCCTTCTGCTGCTCGCCGCCGTGCTGCGTCTCGGGCTTCGCTTGCTGGTGCGGCCGCCGGCCTTGCCGGCCTCGATCGCCGGGCTGGAGGCGCTGGCGGCCAAGGCGGCGCATGTTGCCCTCTACATCTTCATGCTGGCGGTGCCGCTCAGCGGCTGGGTCATGGTTTCGGCCAATGTGATCGGCATTCCGACCATCGTCTTCGGCTGGTTCCAATGGCCGCACCTGCCTGGACTCGGGCCCGACGCCGGGGTCGAGGGGGCCGCCAAGTCGGTGCATTTCTGGCTGACACTGGGCTTTGCCGGCTTGATCGCGGTCCATGTCGCTGCGGTGGTCAAACATCTGGTCTTCGACCGCGAAAACATCCTCGCCCGCATGTGGTGGGGTAGGGGAAAGGACGCATGATGATCCGATTCGCCGCCAGCTTCGCCCTTCTGCTCGGCTTCTCGGCACCGACCCTGGCTGCGAGCTATGCCGTCGACTACGGCAAGAGCACGGTCGGCTTTTCCGGCACTCATGCGGGGGAAGTCTTCACCGGCAAATTCGGCGCCTGGACCGCGGAAATCGTCTTCGATCCCGCCGACCTCGGCGCCAGCCTTCTCACCGTCAGCTTCGATACCGGTTCCGCCGTGACCGGTGACGCCCTTCGCGACGGCACGCTGCCCCAGCCGGACTGGTTCGACGTGAAGGATTTCCCGAGCGCCAGCTTCACCTCGAGCAAGATCGCGGCCGGCGCGGGCGGCGGCTATGTCGCCACCGGCACGCTGACGATTCGGGGCCAGAGCCGCGAGGTGAGCTTTCCCTTCACCCTGACCGACCTCGCCAAACCCCCGGTCACCGCCAAGGCGAGCCTGCATCTCGACCGCCTGGCCTTCGGCCTGGGCGCGCAGTCCGATCCCAAGGCGGAATGGGTGGGCCGGCAGATCGACATCACCATCGAGGTGGTGGCTAGCCCGATGCCTTGACTTGTCGACCCGGCCCCGCCGGGGTTAGATCATCGGCCAGCCCGCAGCCGAGTGCCCATGGCCGACGACGTCACCGAAGAGATCAAGTCCCGCCTTCTCCTGTCCACCATCGTGGGCCGGCGCACCAAGATCGTGCGCAAGGGGCGGGGCGATTTCATGGCCCTCTGCCCCTTCCATGGCGAGAAGACGCCGTCCTTCCACGTGATGGACGATCGCGGCGCCTATTACTGCTTCGGTTGCGGCGAGAAGGGCGACATCTTCACCTTCGTCCAGATGACGGAGAACCTGGGCTTCCGCGAGGCGCTGGAAAAACTGGCGGCGGAAGCCGGCGTCGCCCTGCCGGCGCCCAACCCGGAAGCCAAGCAGCAGGCGGAAAAGCGCCAGGGCCTGCACGAAGCGCTGGAAGCCGCCTGTAGCTGGTACGAGGCCCAGCTCAAGACCGCG
>JAYSCC010000551.1:0-2552 GCA_041915065.1 Zavarzinia sp. | reverse complement strand
TCAACTTCCTGGACCGCATCGTCGCGGCGCTCGGGACGACGAAGCCGCAGCCCTGAGCGATTTCCAACAAAGTGGAGGCCGGCTTGCCGCAAGAAACCGCGGCGATCCGAAGCACCCGAGCCGATTGCCGATTTGATGAATCGGCAATCGGCTTTGGCGAGTGCTACGCCTGGAGCTTGGCCTTCAGGATGTCGTTCACGGCGGCCGGATTGGCCTTGCCTTGCGTGGCCTTCATCACCTGGCCGACGAAGAAGCCGAACAGCTTGTCCTTGCCGGACTTGTATTCGGCGACCTTGTCCTGGTTCTTGGCCAGCACGTCGTCGATCGCGGCTTCGATGGCGCCGGTGTCGGTGACCTGGCGGAGGCCCTTTTCTTCGACGATCGCGGCCGGCGCCTTGCCGGTCTCGACCATCGCCTCGAAGACTTCCTTGGCGATCCGGCCCGAGATCGTGTTGTCGGCGATCAGGTCGATCAGCTCGCCCAGCGCCTGGGCCGAGACCGGGCTGTCGGTGACGCTCTTGCCCAGCCGGTTCAGCATGGCGAAGTAATCGCCCATGATCCAGCTCGCGGCGAGCTTGGGATCGCGCCCCTTGGCGACCGCTTCGAAGAAGTCGGCCGGCTCGCGCTCGGCGACCAGCACGCTGGCGTCATAGGGCTTGATGCCGTAGTCGGCGACCAGGCGGGCCTTCTTCTCGTCGGGGAGTTCCGGCAGCTCGCCCTTCAGGCGTTCGACGAAGGCGGGGTCGAGTTCGAGCGGCAGCAGGTCGGGATCGGGGAAATAGCGGTAGTCATGCGCTTCTTCCTTGGAGCGCATGGAACGCGTGACGCCCTTGCCCGAATCGAACAGGCGGGTCTCCTGCTTGATCGTGCCGCCGTCCTCGATGACGTCGATCTGGCGCCGTGCCTCATATTCGACCGCGGCGCGGACGAAGCGGATCGAGTTGACGTTCTTGATCTCGCAGCGCGTGCCGTAGTCGTCGCCCGGGCGGCGCACCGAGACGTTCACGTCGGCGCGCATGGAGCCTTCCTCCATGTTGCCGTCGCAGGTGCCGAGGTAACGCAGCACGGTGCGGAGCTTGGTCAGATAGAGCGCGGCCTCTTCCGACGAGCGGAGGTCCGGCTCCGAGACGATCTCCATCAGCGCGACGCCGGCCCGGTTGAGGTCGACGAAGGTGAGGTTCGGGTGCTGGTCGTGCAGGCTCTTGCCCGCGTCCTGCTCGAGGTGCAGGCGGGTGATGCCGATCTCGCGCGTCGAACCGTCCGGCATGTCGAGGATCAGCCGGCCCTCGCCCACGATCGGGTCCTTGAACTGCGAGATCTGATAGCCGTTCGGCAGATCGGCATAGAAGTAGTTCTTGCGGTCGAAGACCGAGCGCGGGTTGATCTTCGCCTTGAGGCCGAGGCCGGTCTTCACCGCCTGCTCGACGCAATAGTCGTTGATCACCGGCAGCATGCCGGGGAAGCCGGCGTCGACCAGGCTGACCTGGCTGTTCGGCTCTGCTCCGAAGGCGGTGGCGGCGCCGGAGAACAGCTTGGCGTTGGACAGCACCTGGGCATGGACTTCCATGCCGATGACCACTTCCCAATCGCCGGTGGCGCCCTTGATCAGGTTCGACATGGTCAGGCCCTCCACCAGGTTTCAGGCTTCGTGGTGAAATTCGCCGCCCGTTCCAGGGCATAGCCGACATTGAGCACCATGGGCTCATCGAAGGCCTTGCCGATCACCTGGAGGCCGAGCGGCAGCCCCTCGGCCGAGAGGCCGGCGGGGACCGACATGGCGGGCAGGCCGGCCAGGTTGGCGGTCACAGTGAAGACGTCGTTCAGATACATGGCGATCGGATCGGCCACTTCACCGCTCGCGAAAGCGGCCGAAGGGGTGGCGGGCGCCAGGATGGCGTCGACCGTGCCGAAAGCCTTCTCGAAATCGTTCGAGATCAGGCGGCGCAGCTTCTGGGCACGGGTGTAGTAGGCGTCGTAGTAACCGGCCGAGAGCACATAGGTGCCGATCAGGATGCGCCGGCGCACTTCCTTGCCGAAGCCTTCGCCGCGCGTGTTCTCATACATCTCGGTCAGGTCCTTGCCCGGCACGCGGAGGCCGAAGCGGACACCGTCGTAACGCGCGAGGTTCGAGGAAGCCTCGGCCGGGGCGACGATGTAATAGGCGGGCAGGGCGTATTTGGTATGCGGCAGGGAGACGTCGACGATCTCGGCCCCGGCATCGCGGAGCCATTCCATGCCCTGCGCCCACCATTTCTCGATCTCGGCCGGCATACCGTCGACGCGGTATTCCTTGGGCACGCCGATCTTGCGGCCGCGCAGGTCGCCGGTCAGGCCCGCTGAATAGTCGGGCACCGGGGTCGGCACGCTGGTCGAATCCTTGGGGTCGTGGCCGGCCATGGACTGCAGCAGGAGGGCGGCGTCGCGCACCGTCTTGGTCATCGGCCCGGCCTGGTCGAGCGACGAGGCGAAGGCGACGATGCCGAAGCGCGAGCAGCGGCCATAGGTCGGCTTGATCCCGACGATGCCGGTGAAGGCCGCCGGCTGGCGGATCG
>JAYSCC010000550.1:0-2555 GCA_041915065.1 Zavarzinia sp. | reverse complement strand
CGGACAGGTCGCGCCGGGCGACCAGGTCGAGATGCTTCAGCACCGCCGCCATGGCGGGGTCCAGCCGGTCCGCTTCGCGGCACTGGATGGCCAGGCATTCGGCCAGCGAGCGGGCGAAGACACCGGGCGGGTCGAGCGACTGGAGCTTCAGCAACAGGGCTTCCAGCGTCGCCTCGTCGATGCCCAAGCGGGCGGCGATATCCGCCGTCTCCTCGGTCAGATAGCCGGCTTCGTCGAGAGAATCGACCAGGTTGGCGGCGATCAGCCGGCTCGCCGGGTCGAGCGACAATTCTGCCAGCTGCGCCATCAGGTGGTCGCGAAGGGATTCGGAGGAAACCAGGCGGGCGTCGCCCGAAAGGTCGCTCTCGTCGAAATCGCTGCGCCCGCCGCTGCCGATGCCGCTCCAATTGGTTTCGACCAGGTCGTCCGGCCCGGCCGCCTGGAGCGAGGCGCGGTCGCTCGGCGCGTCGTCGCCGAAGACGTTCTCATAGCCGTCTTCCAGGCTGGCCGCGCGTTCGCCCATGTCGCCAGCGTCGCGGATGTCGCGGTCGACTGAGGTCGGGCCTTCGCGGGGGGCAGCCGCCTCCGCGCTCTCGGTCCCGGGGGGCGAGTCGGCCTCCGGCCGTTCGCCCTCGTCGCGGGTGAGCAGGGGATTGCGCTCGAGTTCCTGTTCGACGAAGGAGGCGAGTTCGACCTGGCTCAGTTGCAACAGCTTGATCGCCTGCTGCAGCTGGGGGGTCATCACCAGCGACTGGCCCTGCTTCAGTTCCAGTCGTTGCGCGATCGCCATTGGGTCCTTCCGTCAGAGGCTGAAGCGGTCACCGAGATAGACGCGGCGCACGCCTTCGTGTGCCACCACCTCGTCGGGCGAGCCCTCCATCAGGACCTGCCCCTCATGAATAATGTAGGCCCTGTCGATCATGTCCAGCGTTTCGCGGACATTATGGTCGGTAATCAGCACGCCGATGCCCCGGTCCTTCAGATGGCTGATCAGGTTCCTGATCTCGTCGACCGCGATCGGGTCGATGCCGGCCAGCGGCTCGTCCAGCAGGATGAAGGCGGGATCGGTGGCGAGCGCCCGGGCGATTTCGACGCGGCGGCGCTCGCCGCCCGACAGCGCGACCGACGAGGTCTTGCGCAGGTGGGCGATCGAAAATTCGGCCAGCAGGTCGTCCAGGATCGCCTCACGGCGGTCCCGCTCGGTCTCGACGATCTCGAGTACGGCGCGGATGTTGTCCTCGACGCTGAGGCCCCGGAAGATCGAGGCTTCCTGCGGCAGATAGCCGATGCCGAGACGGGCGCGGCGATACATGGGCAGGGGCGTGACATCCTGTCCGTCGAACAGGATGGTGCCGTAGTCCGGGGCGACCAAGCCCGAGATCATATAGAAGCAGGTGGTCTTGCCGGCGCCGTTCGGGCCCAGCAGGCCGACCACTTCGCCCCGCTGCAGGTGCAGGCTGACGCCGCGCACCACGGGACGCTTGTTGTAGATCTTGCCGATCGAATGGGCGACCAGGCCGGTTTCGGCCGCGGGCGCCTCGTCGGCCGCGGGGGCGAGGTTCATTGCGCGGCCGTACCGCCGTTGCTGTTCGGCACGATCAAGCCCTTCACCCTTCCGTCGGCTGCGCCGCCACCGCCGGTCATCACGCTGCGCCCGGTGCGCAGGTTGACCACCAGTTCGCTGCCCTTCAGCACGTTCTGGCCACGGGTCAGGATGACGTTGCCGGTCATGGTGACGATGCCCTTTTCGGGCTCGTAGACGGCGGCGTCGCCCTGTGCGGTGTCTTCCTTGGAGGTGACGAAGACATTGCCCTTGGCGACGATCTTCTTGATCGCCGAAGGGCCGCCGGTGGTATCGGTCACGCTGCCGCCGGCATAGGTCACTTCGAGCCGGTCGGCGCGCAGAATCATGTCCGCCTGGGTCACCTTCACGTTGCCGGTGAAGACGGCGCTGGAGGTCTGATCCGTCACTTCGAGGGAATCAGCCAGGATCTCGATCGGTGCGCTCGAATTGAAGTTGAGGCGGGGCGGGCCGGCCGGCGTCGCCCCCTGGCCCAGGGCCGCTGCGGCGAAGGCCAGCGATCCGGCCAAGCTCAGGGCGGCCGCACGGCGCAATACTCGTACCATCGTCGTCATTGGCCATTCCTCGGCTGCTCGCCATTCCTCGGCTCGGCGGACGCGGGAGCAGGCGGCGTGATCACCACCCGGACCCCGCCGTCGAAGTGCAACTTGTGGCCGTTGTCGGCGGCCTCCATGCGGCTGGCTTCGATCTGGCCGGTGGGGCCCGATCCCTCCACCCGCTTGTCGCTCGAAGCGGTGCCTTTGGCAAGATCCACGAAGACGGTTTCGAGCAGGATGCGGTGTCCGTCCGACAGCGTCACGGCGACGTCGCCGTCCAGCTTCAAGGTCTTGTCGCCCGGGCGATAGATTCCGCTCTTGGCGACCAGCTTCACCGGCTTGCCGTCCTGGCCGGCCAGATCGGCGTCGATGTCGTAGAGGGTGATCTCGGTCGGCTCCAGCCCGTCGGCGGTGGCCCGTTTCGCCGTCATGGTGAA
>JAYSCC010000549.1:0-2555 GCA_041915065.1 Zavarzinia sp. | reverse complement strand
GGGCGGCATGTTCCGCAGCCTCGGCCTCACGGTCGATCCGACCGTGACCGTCTTCGTGGTGGTGGCGCTCGCCGCGGTCGGTCTCGACACCTGGCTGAAACTCCGGCGACGGGCGGCCGCTGCCTGATCTGTCGCGGCTCTCGACGATGATCGCGATATTCGGAATCGGTGCGATGCTCTAAAGTCGCTCCATGAAGCTCGTCATCGCGATCATCAAGCCGTTCAAGCTGGAACCCGTCCGCGCCGCCCTCGATCCGCTCGGCGTGCGCGGCATGACCGTGACCGAGGCGATCGGCTTCGGCCGTTCCCATGGCCATACTGAAATCTATCGCTCGGCCGAATATCAGATCGCCTTTGTGCCCAAGCTCCGGATCGACATCGCGGTCGACGACGAGCGGCTGGACGACGTCCTTGAAGCGCTCGAGCGCACGGCCCGCACGGGCAAGCTCGGTGACGGCAAGCTCTTCGTCCTCGAACTCGTCGATGCCTGCCGCGTGCGCACGTCCGAGCGGGGCGAAGCCGCCATCTGAGCCCGCGCCGGACCCCCATTGTTTGGGGGCGGCTGCACGTGTAGCCTCCAGTTGTTGATTCGTTCCCGTGCCGGCTCCGCCGGCCGCCAGCGTATGAGGTCCCCATGGCCCAAGCGGCCGGAACGTCATCGGAAGCGCGCGCCAGCCGCCTGCTGCCCAACGGGCTGGCCCGGGCGATGGGGGCCCGCGTGGTCGAATTCGCCGGCCTTGGGCTTTTCGTCGGGGCGACCGTGCTCGGCCTTGCCCTGGTCTCCTATTCGCCGGGCGACGCCAGCCTGAATGTCGAGACCGACGCGCCGACCCGCAATCTGATCGGCCTGCCCGGCGCCTATGTCGCCGATTTCGCCGTCCAGTGGCTGGGCATCGCCGCCGGCCTGATGCCCCTGTTGCTCGGTGCCTGGGCTTGGCGCCTGTTCTCCCATCGCGGGCTCCGGCTGTGGTGGCTCAATCTGGCCCTGGCCCCGATCGGCCTGGCGCTCGGCGCCGCCGCGGTCAACGGCTTCGCGGTCGGCCCCGGCTGGCCGCTGCGCAGCGGCCTCGGCGGCATGGTGGGGTCCGTGGTGGCGCCCTGGGCGCAGCGTGTTCTCGGCAAGGTCGGCCTGTCGCTCGAAGGCGGCGGTCTCTCCTTCGTGCTCGTCCTGCTCTGCCTCATGGTCCTGGTCACCTCCATGGGCCTCAGCCTGGGTGAATGGCGGGCGCTCGGCCGCACGGCTGCCAGGGCCGGCCGCGCCGGGCGAAACGGCACGCGCTGGCTCGCCGGCATCGCCGCCCGCTTTCACCGCAAACCCGGCGCACCGCCTGAACTCCGCCTGAAGCGGAGCGACGACGAAGTGGTGGAGGCGGCCCCGCCGCGTCCCGCCCGGGCCGCGCGCTCGCGCCAGGAACCGCGCTTCACCCGGCGTGAGGATGCCCCGGCCGAAATGCCGGCCGTCGTGCCCCCCGGCGAGATCGCGACTCCCGCCCCGGCCGACAGCCGCCGCATCGTTGAGACTCCGGCCAAGACGCCGAAGCCGGGCAAGCGTGCGGTCGAGGAGAGCCAAGCCGCCCTCGACCTCGGCCCGGCCGAACAGCATCAGCTTCCGCCGCTCTCGCTCCTGAAGCCGGCGCCCCAACGGGAAGCCGCCGCGGTCGACGAGGCGGCGCTCGAAGCCAACGCCCGCCTGCTCGAATCCGTGCTCGACGATTTCGGCGTGCGCGGTCACATCGTCAAGGTGCGTCCCGGCCCGGTGGTCACGCTCTATGAACTCGAACCGGCGCCGGGCACCAAGTCGGCCCGGGTGATCGGCCTCGCCGACGACATCGCGCGCTCGATGAGCGCCATTTCGGCCCGCGTCTCGGTGGTGCCGGGGCGGAATGCGATCGGTATCGAACTGCCCAACGCCAAGCGCGAGACCGTGTGGCTGTCCGAGATCCTGTCGTCCCAGGAATACGAGAAGACGGCGTCCGCCCTGACGCTGGCGCTCGGCAAGGACATCGGCGGTGCCCCCGTGGTGGCCGACCTCGCCCGCATGCCGCATCTGCTGGTCGCCGGTACCACGGGGTCGGGCAAGTCGGTCGCGGTCAACACCATGATCCTGTCGCTGCTCTACCGGCTGCCGCCGGACCAGTGCAAGCTGATCATGGTCGATCCCAAGATGCTCGAACTCTCGGTCTACGAGGGCATTCCGCATCTGCTGGCGCCCGTGGTGACCGAGCCGGGCAAGGCCGTCGTCGCCCTGAAATGGGCGGTCCGCGAGATGGAGGAGCGCTATCGCAAGATGTCGCGCCTCGGCGTCCGCAACATCGCCGGCTACAACGCGCGGATCGCCGAAGCCAAGGCCAAGGGCGAAGAGCTGAAGCGCACGGTGCAGACCGGCTTCGAAGCCTCGACCGGCAAGCCGATCTTCGAGGAACAGGCGATCCCGCTCGAAGCGCTGCCCTTCATCATCATCGTGGTCGACGAATTCGCCGACCTGATGATGGTGGCCGGCAAGGACATCGAAGGGGCGATCCAGCGTCTGGCCCAGATGGCGCGCGCCGCCGGCA
>JAYSCC010000548.1:0-2562 GCA_041915065.1 Zavarzinia sp. | reverse complement strand
CATCGCCGAGGCGGCGGCCGAAGTGGCGGCCGGCAAGCATGACGGCGAATTCCCACTGGTGATCTGGCAGACCGGCTCCGGCACCCAGTCCAACATGAATGTGAACGAGGTGATCGCCAATCTCGCCAATGAGGCGATGGGCGGCGCGCGCGGGGCCAAGGCCCCGGTACACCCGAACGATCACGTGAACCACGGCCAATCTTCGAACGACAGTTTCCCGACCGCCATTCATGTCGCCGCCGCGGAACAGACCGATCAGCGCCTGCTGCCCGGCCTGCGCCACCTGCACGACGCCCTGGCCAAAAAAGCCGAAGCCTGGGCCGGCGTGATCAAGATGGGCCGCACCCATCTCCAAGATGCCGTTCCGCTCACCCTCGGCCAGGAATTCGGCGGCTACGCGGCCCAGCTCGATTTCGCCATCCGCGGCATCGAACATGCGCTGGAAGGCGTGCTGGAACTGGCGCAGGGTGGCACCGCGGTCGGCACCGGGCTCAATGCGACGCCGGGTTTCGCCGAGAAGATCGCAGCCGAACTCGGGCATCTGACCGGCCTGCCGTTCCGCACGGCCGCCAATAAATTCGCGGCGCTGGCGGGCCACGAGCCGGCGCTAGCCCTTTCCGCCGCGGTCGAAGTGGCGGCCGTCGCCTGCTTCAAGATCGCCAGCGACATCCGCCTGATGGGCTCCGGCCCCCGCTCCGGCCTCGGCGAATTGAAGTTGCCGGAGAACGAGCCGGGCTCCTCCATCATGCCGGGCAAGGTCAACCCGACCCAGGCCGAAGCGCTCACCATGGTGGCGACCCGGATCGTCGGCAATCACGCCACCATCGCCTTCGCCGCCTCCCAGGGTCATTTCGAACTCAATGTCTTCAAGCCGGTGATCGCCGCCAGCCTGCTGCAGTCGATCGCCCTGCTCGGCGATGCCGCGCGTTCCTTCGCCGATCGTTGCGTGATCGGGGCGGAGCCCGACCTCGCCCGGCTCGACGAAGCCATGCGCCGTTCGCTCATGCTGGTCACGGCACTCGCGCCCGAGATCGGCTATGACGCCGCCGCCCGTATCGCCAAACACGCGCACCACGAAAACCTGACCTTGCGCGAAGCCGCCCTCGCCCTCGGCCTGATCGACGCCGGCACCTTCGACCGCCTGGTCGACCCGGCCAAGATGATCGGGCCCGGCGCCACCTGAAGGAAGATCATGCAAAAGCGTTCGATCGAGATCGCCGGTCACCGTACGTCGGTCAGCCTGGAAGACAGCTTCTGGGCCGCCCTGTCCGACTGCGCCCGGCTCCAGGGCCTGACCGTGAACGCCCTGGTCACCCAGATCGACGCCGACCGCGACGCCGAGTCCAACCTCTCGAGCGCGATCCGCCAATACCTCCTCGCCCACGCCCGCGCCGGCAAACTGCCCCTAAGCACTGCCGGCTGATCGCCGCCGACGTTGTAAACACCTAAAAGGGCAAATAATATCCATCGCAACCTATAATAAGGTTTCACGATGGATGCAGGCGACAGTTTGGGCGGCGACGCTCCGCCCGAAACGATCGGTGCGGCGGATGCTGTCGAAATCGACACTCGAGTCCATCCGCTCACGGTGGTGCGGCGCGCCTGTTATGCCCTGGCCGACCGGGCGTGGTTCTGGATCCGGCCGACGGGCGAACAGCTCCTCCGGGTCGAGATCGCCCCGCGCGACCAGGGGGCGGATCGCCTCGCCCTCCGCCGGGACTTGAGCGAAGCCTTGATCGACTTCGGGTTGCGGGCAGAGATCGAAGCCCGGACCGCGGGCCTGCGCGATACCCTCGCCCTGGCCGCACTTCTCGAAACGGATTCGCCCCGGTGACCGCCCAGTTCCGGCCGCCGCGCGACTTCTTGCCGGAGCGCCTGATCCCCGCCCCCCTGCTGTTCGACCGCCTGCCTGGCCCGGGCCACCGGCTGCTGGTCACCAGCGAAACCGGCGACTTCGCCGTGGTGACGCGCGACGTCCTGGAACGCCTGTTGGATGGCCGGTTGGCGCCCGACGATCCGGCGGCCGGTTTGCTGATGGCCCGAGGCTTGGCGCGGCCAGAAGGCAGCCGGTACGCCCCTCTTCTCGATGCCGTCCGCTACCGCACGCGCAAGGCCTTCCTGCGCGGCGGTCCGGCGCTGCACATCTTCGTCGTGACGCTTCGCTGCGACCATGGCTGCCACTATTGCCAGGTCTCGCGCCAGAGCCCGGCAGCGAGCCGTTACGACATGGATCCATCCGCGGCCGATGCTGCGGCCGACCGGCTGTTCGACAGTCCGGCGCCCCTGCTGACGATCGAGTTCCAGGGCGGTGAACCCCTGCTGAATTTCCCCTTGGTTCGCCGCATCACCGAACGGATTGCCGCCCGCGCCATCCGCGAAGGGCGGCGGGTTGCCTTCTCCATGGCCAGCACGCTCCATCATGCCGATGCTGGCATCTTGGACTTCCTGGCCGAACACCACTTTGCCGTCTCGACCTCTATCGACGGTCCCGCAGCGCTGCACGACCGTAACCGGCCCTTGCCGGGGGCCAGCAGCCACGCCCGCACGCTGGCCGCGCTGGAC
>JAYSCC010000547.1:0-2566 GCA_041915065.1 Zavarzinia sp. | reverse complement strand
CCCCAGGGAGCCTGACCCATGTCCCTGCCCGCCGACCTCCGCGCCCACCTCCTCGACATCCTCGGCCCCGGCGGCCTGATCGAGGACCAGACCGACCTCGCCCCCCGCCTGGCCGACCAACGCGGCCGCTACAAGGGCCGCACGCCGGCAGCCCTCCGCCCGGCCACCACGGCCGCGCTGGCACAGGCCATGGCGCTGCTCCACGCCGCCGGCATCGCCATGGTGCCCCAGGGCGGCAATACCGGCTTGGTCGGCGGCGCCACGCCGGACGAGAGCGGCGACCAAGTGCTGATCCTGACCGACCGGATGCGCCGGGTCCGCGATCTCGACCCGGCGGGCGACACGATCACCGTCGAGGCCGGCTGCACCCTGGCCGAGGTTCAAGCGGCGGCCGCCTCGATCGACCGGCTCTATGCCGTCTCCCTCGCCTCGGAAGGCAGTTGCATGATCGGCGGCAACCTGGCCACCAATGCGGGCGGCATCCATGTGCTCCGCTACGGCAATACCAGGGACCAGGTGCTGGGCCTCGAGGTGGTGCTGCCGGACGGCAGGATCTGGGACGGTCTCCGCCCGCTCCGCAAGGACAATACGGGTTACGACCTGAAGCAACTCTTCGTCGGGGCCGAAGGCACTCTCGGCGTGATCACCGCCGCCTGCCTGAAGCTCTGGCCCCGGCCGCGATCGCGGGCGGTCGGCTTCGCTGCGGTGCCCGATGTCGGCGCCGCGGTCGCCCTGCTCGGCCGGATGCGCCAGGCGGCGGGGGAACGGCTCACCGCCTTCGAGCTGCTGCCCGAACGGGGGCTCGACTTCGTGCTGCGCCACTTGCCCGGGGCACGGCGGCCATTGGCCAGTCATTCGCCCTGGTACGTCCTGACCGAGCTTTCGGGCCAGGAGGAAGACCAGTCGGGCCTGCTCGAACAGGTGCTCTCGGCCGCACTCGGCGACGGCAGCATGACCGATGCGACGCTGGCCGCCTCGGAAGCCCAGGCGGCGGCTCTCTGGGCGCTTCGCGAAGCCATGTCGGACGCCCAGAAACCCGAAGGCGCCAGTCTGAAACACGATATTTCCGTGCCCGTGCCGCGCATCGCCGAATTCGTCGAAACCGCCTCCGCCGCAGTTCTGGCGCGCGACCCTGGCGTGCGGATCGTCTGCTTCGGCCACCTGGGCGACGGCAATCTCCATTTCAACCTGAGCCAGCCGGTCGGCATAGCGCCAGCCGCCTTCATGGCCCGCACGGAAGAATTCGCCACCCTCGTGCATGATATTGTGCACCGCCATAACGGCTCTATTTCGGCCGAACATGGACTTGGACGGTTGAAGATCGACGAAATTACGCGCTATCACTCAAGTGTCGAGCTGGACCTCAAACGCTGCATCAAGACGGCATTGGACCCGAAGGGCCTCATGAACCCCGGCAAGCTCGTCAAATCAAAAGATCGGGCATAGGGGGGGAGCCAACATGCCAGATGCCTTTGTCACCGGCGGGACCGGCTTTGTCGGCATCAATCTCGTCGACGAGTTGCTGCGGCGCGGCTGGAATGTCACCTGCCTGGTCCGGGAAGGGTCCAACACCAAATATCTGTCACGCCGGGTAGCCCGCCTGGTCACCGGCTCGATCACCGAGATCGACAGCCTGCGCCAAGCCATGCCGGCGGCGCCCGACGCCGTCTTCCATGTCGCTGGCGATACCAACCTCTGGGCGCGCCACAATGCCCGCCAGACCCGCAACAATGTCCTCGGCACCCGCAACATGTGCGCGGTCTCCCTGGAGAAGGGAGCGAAGCGCTTCGTCCATACCTCGACCATCTCGGCCTGGGGCCTGATCGACGGTGCGATCACCGAGGAAGTGCCGCAGAAGGGCGGGCTCTCCTGGATCAACTATCAGCGCAGCAAGTGGCAGGCCGAGGAAGAAGTGCGCAAGGCCGTGAAAGCTGGCCTCGCCGCCGTGATCATGAATCCGGGTGCCATCGTCGGTCCGCAGGACAGCCACACCTGGGCCCGCATGTTCCTCATGGTGGCGCAGGACGAACTGCCGGGCATTCCGCCGGGCGGGGTCTCCTTCGCCCATGTCCACGAGGTGGTGAAGGCCCATATCGCGGCCGCGGAACACGGGCGCGTCGGCGAGAATTACGTGCTGGCCGGGACCGAGGCGAGCATGAAGGAATTCGTCACGGAAATCTGCCATCGTCTGGGCAAGACCCGGGTCCCCCCCGTGGTCCCCTTGTTCATGTTGAAAGTCATGGGCCAGATCAATTCCGCCCTGTCGCTGGTCACCGGCCGCGAGCCGCAGGTAACACCGGAAGGTGCCGCCATGGCCGCCAAGTCGAACCCCTGCCCCAGCCTGAAGGCGCAGCGCGAGCTGGGCTACCGCCCGCTGCCGCTGGCCGACATGGTGGCCGACTGCGCGAATTGGCTGATCGCCCAGGGCTATATCGAGAGGCCGCAATGTCCGATGCCGTCACCATCCGCCCCGTGACCGATGGCGATGTCGAGGCGCTGGTAACCCTCTGGCAGGCCTGTGGCCTGACCCGGCCGTGGAACGACCCGCGCGACGACATCGCCCGCG
>JAYSCC010000546.1:0-2582 GCA_041915065.1 Zavarzinia sp. | reverse complement strand
ATCGGGTGCTCCACCTGCAGGCGCGTGTTCATTTCGATGAAATAGAACTCGCCGTCCTCATAGAGGAATTCGACCGTGCCGACACCGAGATAGCCGAGCTTGCGCATGGCATCGGCGACGATATTGCCGATCTTGTTGCGCTCCTCGACGTTGAGGGCGGGCGAGGGGGCTTCTTCCAGCACCTTCTGGTGGCGGCGCTGGAGCGAACAGTCGCGCTCGCCGAGATGGACCACGTTGCCATGCGAATCGGCGATCACCTGGATCTCGATGTGGCGCGGCTGGCCCAGGTATTTCTCGATATAGACGGCGTCGTCGCCAAAGGCCGCCTTGGCTTCGCTGCGCGCCGTGGCCAGGGCGACGGCGAGGTCGTCCAGGCTGCGTGCCACCTTCATGCCGCGCCCGCCGCCGCCGGCCGCCGCCTTGATCAGGACGGGGAAGCCGATCGCCTTGGCGATCTCGACTGCCTGCTCTTCCGAGGTGACGCCGCCGTCGGAGCCCGGCACCACCGGGATGCCCAGTTCCTTGGCCGTCTTCTTGGCCATGATCTTGTCGCCCATCAGGCGAATGTGCTCGGGGCGCGGGCCGATGAAGGTGATGCCGTGCTCACCCACGATCTGGGCGAAATTGGCATTCTCCGAAAGGAAGCCGTAGCCCGGGTGGATGGCGTCGGTATTGGTGATCTCGGCCGCCGAGATGAGGGCCGGGATGTTGAGATAGGATTTGGCCGAGGGCGGCGGGCCGATGCACACGCTCTCGTCCGCGAGGCGCACATGCATGGCGTCGGCATCCGCCGTCGAATGCACGGCGACGGTCGAAATGCCCATCTCCTTGCAGGCGCGGTGGATGCGCAGCGCGATCTCGCCACGGTTGGCGATCATCACCTTGTCGAACATGGGCGTCTCCCGTCCTTACTCGAGGACGACCAGGATCTCGCCGTATTCGACAGGCTGACCGTTCTCGACCGCGATCTTGGCGACGGTGCCGTCACGCGGGGCCGGAATCGGGTTCATCGTCTTCATCGCTTCGACGATCAGCAGGGTCTGGCCCTTGCTCACCCGGTCACCCGGACGGACGAAGGACTGCGCGCCGGGCTCCGGCGCCAGATAGGCCGTGCCGACCATGGGCGAGGTCACGGGCTGGCCGCTGACCGCGGGAGCGGCAGCCGCCGGCGCCGCGGCGGGGGCCGCCGCAACGGGGGCAGGGGCGGCATAGGCCGCGGGCGGGCCGGCGACCACGGTCACCTGGCGGGCGACGCGGATCGAACGGCCGTTCTCGGTCACCTCGATCTCCGTCAGATCCGCTTCGGCCAGGAGTTCGGCCAGTTCACGGATCAGCGTCTTGTCGAGCGACATCTTCGCCATCAAGGGAATTCTCCGGTCGTAGTGCAGCCTTCGGAAGCGTCGGCCGTCAATTGCGCGGCAGGGATTCGTGAGAGATGAGACCCTTCACCGCTTCCAGGGCCAAGAGATAGCCCTGAACGCCGAGGCCACATATCACGCCCCGTGCCGCCAAGGCGACATAGGAATGATGCCGGAAGGCTTCACGCTTGAAGATATTGGACAGATGGACCTCGATCGCCGGCACTTCGGCGCCGAGCAGCGCATCCATGATCGCGATCGAAGTGTGGGTGAAGGCGCCGGCATTGATGACGATCCCGGCAGCCCGGCCACGGGCCGCATGGATCAGATCGATGAGCTCGCCTTCATGGTTGCTCTGGTGGAATTCGACCTCGAGACCGAAGCCTTCGCCCCAGGCTTCCACCATGGCCTTGATTCCGGCCAGTGTGTCGTAGCCGTAGATGTGGGGTTCACGCTGACCGAGCAGGTTGAGATTGGGTCCGTTCAGGACCAGGACGATCGGTCGCATGCCGCCCCCGGGGCTGGTTGCCGGCCTAGCCGGTCAGGTTGAATCGCCGCCAGATGCGGCCCGGGCACATTACAGTGCACTGCGGGGACGCGCAAATGGCAGGCTTTTCCCCGGTTCAGCGGTGCCGATCGAGGACTTTCTGCACGATCTGGAACAGGGCGCCGAAGTCGACTGGCTTGGAGACATAGTCGTCCATCCCGGCTTCGATATAGCGCTCGCGGTCGCCGCGCATGGCGTGGGCGGTCACCGCGATGATCGGTACCGTGCCGTGCGGGGGAGGCAGCTTGCGGATCTCGGCCGTGGCCTGGATGCCGTCCATCTCCGGCATGCGCACATCCATCAGCACGAGGTCGTAGGTATTTTCGCGTGCCAGGGCCAGCGCCTCGGCGCCGTCGTTGGCGACGGTCACGGTATGGCCCGCGCTGCCGAGCCTGGCGACCATCAGTTTCTGATTATAGGGGTGGTCTTCCGCCACCAGGATCTTCAGGGATTTGTTGGCGCCCGCTTCGCCGCGCGGCTGGGCGCCTTCCGCCGCCGCCGTGCCGTCGTCGCCGAATTCCACCGGTTCGACCAGGTCGAAGGGCAGGGTGACCCAGAAGGTCGAGCCGCGGCCCGGGGCCGAGATGACGCCGATGTGGCCGCCCATCATTTCCGCGAGCTGGCGGCAGATGGCGAGACCGAGGCCGGAGCCGCCATAGGTCCGCGCGGTCGCTGCG
>JAYSCC010000545.1:0-2605 GCA_041915065.1 Zavarzinia sp. | reverse complement strand
CGACGTCTACGGCAGCCAGATGCCGATCAACCAGCTCGGTTCGATCTCGGTGCCGGAGCCGCGCCTGCTCTCGGTCTCGGTCTGGGACCGCAGCACGGTCTCGGCCGTCGACAAGGCGATCCGTAACTCCGGCCTCGGCGTCAATCCGGTGGTCGACGGCACGCTGATCCGCATTCCGATTCCGGAACTCAATCGCGAGCGCCGCCAGGAAATAGCCAAACTCGCCGCCAAATATACCGAGCAGGCCCGGGTCGCCGTGCGCAACGTGCGTCGCGACGGCATGGACCAACTGAAAAAGCTCGAAAAGGACGGCAAAATCTCGGAAGACGATCACAAGATCTACGCTGACGAAGTGCAGTCTATGACCGATAAGGCGATCGCCGAGATCGACGCCGCCCTGGTGGCCAAGGAAAAGGAAATCATGCAGGTCTGAGCGGGCTTGGCATGACGAGGGGGCAAGGGGGTCCTGAACAGCGCACGATGACCGAACCTGCGATCGAAATCGGCAGCCTGCCGGTGCCACGCCACGTCGCCGTCATCATGGACGGCAACGGGCGCTGGGCCAAGGCGCGCTTCCTGCCGCGCGCCATCGGCCATCAGCGCGGTTCGGAAGCGGTGCGCAAGGTGATCCGCGCCGCGGTCGATTTCGGCATCGAATACCTGACCCTCTATGCCTTTTCGTCCGAAAACTGGAAACGGCCGGCCGACGAGGTGGGCGACCTCATGGGCCTGCTGCGCCTCTATCTCCGGCGCGAGATCAAGGAACTCAACGCCAATGGCGTGCGGGTCAAGATGATCGGCAATCGTGCCAGGCTGCCGCGCGACGTGCTGGCCCTGGTCGACGAGGCCGAGGCGAAGACCCGCGACAACCACCGCATGACCCTGATCCTGGCGATCTCCTACGGTGGCCAGGACGAGATCGTGGCCGCGGCCCGCGCCCTGGCGGCGGATGCGGTCGCCGGCCACATCCAGCCGGACCAGATCGATGCCGCGGCTTTCGCCGCCCGGCTGGAGACGGCGGGCATTCCCGATCCCGACTTGGTGATCCGCACATCGGGGGAAAAGCGGTTGTCGAATTTCCTGCTCTGGCAGGCGGCCTATGCCGAATTCATTTTCGTCGACACCCTGTGGCCCGATTTCGGCCGCGAGGAACTGGCAGCGGCACTGGACGAATTCCGTGCCCGCGACCGCCGGTTCGGCGCCAGGCCGGAATGAAGCGCGTGATGGTGGCACCGGCTCCAATCGAATCCAAAGGCATGGGCAGCGATCTCAAGGCGCGGGTCGCTTCGGGCATCGTATTGGCGGCTGTCGGCCTCGCTGCTGTTCACGCCGGCGGCTGGTGGTTCGTCGCCTTGGCGGTGGTCCTTGCCCTGTTGCTCGTCTTCGAATGGAATCGCATCACCGACCATGCCGGCATGGTGCCGATGATCGCGCTTCATGCCGTCTTCGTTGCGACCACCCTGATCGCCGGGGCCCTGGGTGAATTCAGGATCGCCCTCGTGCTGATCGCGGTCGGCGCCGCCACCGCCTTCGCCTTCGCGGCACTGACCGGGCGACAAAGGCTGTGGCCGTTGCTGGCCGTGCCCTATTTCGCCCTGCCGTGCCTGGCGATCGTCTGGCTTCGCTTCGATGCGGCGGCGGGCACGGCGCTGGTCTACTGGCTGCTCGCATCGATCTGGGCTACCGATACCGGAGCCTATGCGGTCGGGCGGACGGTCGGCGGGCCCAAGCTCTCGCCCCGCATCAGTCCGAAGAAGACTTGGTCCGGATTGATCGGCGGCATCGTTGCCGCCGTGCTGGTGGGCGGCGTCACCGCGTGGTCGGTCGGCCTGGCCAAGCCTGTCGCCGCCGCCGCGGTCAGCGGTTTGATCGCGGTCTGGAGCCAGGTCGGCGATCTTTGTGAGAGTGCCGTGAAACGTCATTTCGGCGTCAAGGATTCGAGCCGCCTGATCCCGGGCCACGGCGGTTTCCTGGACCGGTTGGACGGACTTCTGTTCGCCGCCCCGCTGGCCGCGGCCGCGGTGCTTCTCGGAGGTGTGTCGTGACGGCGCCAAGGCGGATCACCGTGCTCGGTTCGACCGGGTCGGTCGGTACCAGCACCCTCGACCTGGTCGCGCGCAATCCGGAGCGTTTTACCGTCGCCGCCCTGGTCGCCCATCGCCGGCTCGACCTGTTGATCGAGCAGGCGCACCGGTTCCGCCCGGACTTCGTCGCCAGCGCCGATCCCGCCGCCCTACCGGCCCTGAAGGAGGCGCTCGCCCCCCTCGGCATCGCGGTCGGCGCCGGGCCCATGGCGGTGATCGAGGCGGCGGAGCGGCCGAGCGATCTGGTCATGGCGGCGATCGTCGGCGCGGCCGGTCTGGCGCCCACGTTGGCGGCGGTCCGCCGCGGCGCCGCGGTGGCGCTGGCCAACAAGGAAGCGCTGGTCTGCGCGGGTGAGATCGTGACGGCCGCGGTGGCGGCGCACGGCGCCACGCTGCTGCCGGTCGATTCCGAGCACAATGCGATCTTCCAGGTCTTCGACGAGGCACTGCGGGAGCGCGTCGCCCGGCTCATCTTGACCGCGTCCGGCGGGCCCTTCCGCTCGGCCGAACGGGATGCTACT
>JAYSCC010000544.1:0-2606 GCA_041915065.1 Zavarzinia sp. | reverse complement strand
AAGAGCAGCGCCACGCCTATCAGATCGTCGGCATCTACGACGACCGCGGTCCCGACCGCCGGGCCGAGGAAGTGCGCGGGATCAAGGTGCTGGGCAAGGTCGAGGACCTGCGCCGGGCGGTCGGGGCGAGCGAGGTCGACGTCGTCATCCTGGCCCTGCCCTGGGTCGCCATGACCCGGATCGACGGCATGCTGGAACGCTTGCAGGGCTTCGCTGCCGACCTTCTGGTACCGCTCGAGAACCACGACCTGCGCACCAATTTCGCCGCCACCGTGACCATCGCCGGAATGCGCTCGCTATGCATGGCGCACCGCCCGCTGAAAGGCTCGCAGGGGATCCTCAAGGCGATCGAGGACAGGCTGGTGGCCCTGATCGGCCTCACCCTGACCGCGCCCATCCTGCTCGGTGCGGCGCTGGCGATCCGCCTGACCTCGCCCGGGCCCATCCTGTTCCGCCAGAAGCGGGTCGGCTTCAACAACCGGACCTTCGACGTCTTCAAATTCCGCACCATGACCGTCGATCCCAATGACGACGGCTCGCGCGGCACGGCCAAGGACAACCCGCGCATCACTAAGGTCGGTGCCTTCCTGCGGCGCAGCTCGATCGACGAGCTGCCTCAGCTCCTGAACGTGCTGCGCGGCGACATGTCGGTGGTCGGGCCCAGGCCCCATGTGCCCAACATGCTGGTCGGCAATCACACCTATCTCGATGCCGTGCGCGAATATGCCTTCCGCTGCCGGGTGAAGCCGGGGGTTACCGGGCTCGCCCAGATCAACGGGGCGCGCGGCGGCATCCACACGGTGGACAAGGCACGGCGGGCGGTCGAATACGACATCGCCTATATCGAGAACTGGTCGCTCTGGCTCGACATCAAGATCATGTTCCAGACTGTCCTGATCGGCCTGTTCGGCAAGGACGTGTTCTGATGCGCCTGGCCGGCCTGCTCGGCGCCGCATTTGCCGCCCTGATGCCGGCGGCGGCCGGGGCCGGCGAGGCCCGCCCCTTCATCGTCTATCACGAGAGCTGGTTCGAGCGACCGGCGACCGGCGCCGCGGCGACCACCCTCGCCTGGCTGCCGCCCTATGCCTCGACCGTGGTGCTGTCCTTCGCCAAGCCCGACCTCGTCTACCCCGGCAATCTGGACATTTCCAGGACCGGCCTCGAATACCAGTTTCCGGGCAGCGTGCTGCATGACGCGATCGCCCGCCTGAAGCGCGACAATCCCGAGACCAAGGTCCTGCTCGGCATCGGCGGGGACAGTTACAAGGGCGGCTGGCCCGCCTTCGATGTGGCAGCGGCGGCGAAACTCGTGAAGGACCTCGGCACCGACGGCATCGATCTCGACTACGAGCCGCCCAACCCCGGCTGCGAGCGGGGTCCGGACGGCCGGATCGCCTGTGCCAGCGATCCGATCTGGCGCAACCTCGTGCGTCGCATCCGGGCCGAATTGCCGAGGCCCTATGTGCTCACCATCCCGGTCTGGAGCGTCGGTGCCTATGGCGAGGGCGATTTCGCCGCCTCCCAGCCCGTCTCGGGCTATACCGGCGTCATGCTCGACCTGCTGCGCTCCCCCGAGGCGGCAAGCATCGACGCCCTCTCGATCATGAGCTACGAGGCCGGGCCGCATTACGATCCGGCCGAAGCCTTCCGCGCCTATCGCGCGCTGTGGAAGGGGCCGCTCGCCATCGGCATCAACGTCATCTCGACGATCCCGGGCGACGACTGGAGCGTGCCCCGGATCGAAGCCCTGCTGCCCCGCCTGGCGACGCCCGAAGACCCGCAGGCCGGCGCCATGCTCTATGCCGTGCTGGAACACCCAGCGGACGGCAGCGCCGACGGCCGCACCAAGCTGAAAGCGATCTGCCGCGTGCTGGGCCTGGAGGGCTGCGCCCAGGGACTACCCTGAACCGCCTCAGCGCGTCGCCGCTACCTGGAGCGGCGGCGGCCAGGTGCCGCGCGCCCGCGCCATGTAATAGGCCAGCGCCGCCGCGGTGGCATATTCGCCAGGCGTGAAGATCACCGAATAGATCATGCTGGTGATGGCGACATAAAGGATGCTGTCCCGCAGCGCCAGCGCCATGGGATCACGGTCCGTGGCCGCCCGATGAGCCACCACCAGGCTACCCAGCATGGCCGAGGCGATCAGGGCGGTGCCGATCACGCCATATTCGAAGATGATGCCGACCCAGCCGAGATCGGCCAGGTAGAATTTCGGATCGCCGAAAACGTCGGCCATGGTGACCGCACTGAAGCGGGTGATGGAGCCGACGCCGAACAGGATGCGGATCGGATCGCCGAACATATATTTGATCGCCAGTGCCAGCGACTGCTGCCGGATCGTATAACTGGCGCCCAGATTGGTCTTGGCGGCGTCGGCGAGTGCACCGTCCACCACCACCATGACGGCGGCCACGACGCAAGCCGCCGCGGCCACCATGACGAGGCCGCGGAGCGCGCGCGGCAGCGAGGTCGCCAGGGCGAGAACGATGACCAGGCCGGAAGTGGCGATCGCCGTGCGCTGTTTGTAGATCAGCACATCCGCCACCAGGCAGGCGGCGACCACCAGCAGGAGCCAGCGGTGGGCACTGGAAGCGACCGCCTTCCGG
>JAYSCC010000543.1:0-2607 GCA_041915065.1 Zavarzinia sp. | reverse complement strand
TTAAGCGTGCCTGCGAGAATTTCCTGAAGTTCAGCCCGCCGCTGGCCGGCATCGTGCGCCGCGACCTCAAGGTCAAGGACGCCATCCGTTACCAGACGCCGCTCCTGACCCGCCATCCGAACGCCGACGCCGCGGCCGACGTCGAGGCGCTGGCGACCGCGCTGATGAGGCCCGAGTGATCGACCCCGTCACAGGGGCGACGGCACCGCCCCGGATCGAAACCTCGATCGGCGACGCGCGCCAGCCGCCCGGCTCCGGCCCGCGCGGCCAGGGCGCAGGAGGGGCGGGCGCCGGGCCACCGGGAAGCGGCATCGCGCGCGGGCCCGACGCCGCCGTCCAGCTCGCCGCCGACCTTCTGCAACTGCCGCCCGGCACCGTCCTCGACGGGTTGATCGCCGGACCGGATGCCGAGGGCCGGCCGACCATCGCCACCAACGCCGGGCTGTTCGCCCTGGTCACCGCCGGCATGCCCCTGCCGTCCCCGGGCAGCCGGGTGAGCCTGCAGGTGACCGGCGCCGCCAATCTTCTCTCCGTCCTTCTGACCACGGCCACCGGTGGCGGACGCCCAGCGGCCCCGCTCGCCCTCGACCTTTCCTATATCGGCGGGCCTGTGGCGCCCGAGGCCCCCGCCGGCGGCGATGCCACCACCCGCCCGCTGTTCCAGGCGACACAGAATGCGCCGGACGGCCGCCCGCTCGCCTCGCTGGCGCTCCGTCTCGGCGCACCGGCCCTGCCCGGGGCACCGCTGCTGGCCGCCACGGTGACCGTGCGGCAGGCCTTGCCCGACGGTTCGGTCACCCTGGTGCTGGCGGCCGCCGACGGCAGCACGGTCGAGATTCCCGATGCGCCCCGCGCCATCGCGGTCGGCACGAGGCTGCTGTTCGAAGTGGCGAGCCGGATTCCGGTCGGCCTGCCGAGCCGGCCGGAAGTGCCGGTCGCCCGCCTGCCCACCCTGGCCGCCATGCCGGAAGCGGTGCGCCAGTTCGCCGCCGGCCGCACGGCCCTCGCCGATCTCGACCGCCTGCTGGCCGGCGACGGCGGCGAAACCTCGCCGCTCGCCCGCTTGCTGCCCGGCCTCGGCCAGGAACAGGGCCAGGGCCTCGCCGTCGCCCTGCTGGGGGCGGCACTGCGCTTCAAGGATTTCAAGCGCCTGCTGGGCGAAGACAGGCAGGCCGCTGCCACCGCCAAGGCAGGGCCCGGCCCCCTGCTGCGGGCCGGTGCCGAATTCGCCGAACTGGCCAAGGCGGCGACCGATACCGCACCGGCGCAGGGCTGGCGGCCCATTCCCCTGCCCTTCTTCGACGGGCGCGAGATTCAGCCCGTGGTGATCTTCGTACAGCACCACGAGCCCGAGACGGCCGCGGAAGAAGTCGAAGACGAGACCACGCCCCGGCGCAAGGCGGTCCGGAACGGCACCCGTTTCATGGTTTCGCTGGCATTGAGCGAGCTGGGCGCCGTACAGATCGACGGCTTCGCCAAGCCCGAGCGGATCGATACGGTCTTGCGCAGCGGCCGGGCCATCGCCGCCGATCTCCGGGACGAGCTGGCGACACGTTATACCGAGCTGATGGAGACGGCCGGACTCGCCGGCACCCTGTCGTTCCAGATCCAGGAGGGCCCGCGCGGCCCGCTCTCGCTCGACACGCCCGACCTGCCGCCGGCCGGAGTCCGGCTCTCGATTACCGCCTGAGCGGCCTCAAGTCTTGTCGCGGCGCCGGCGGTGCTGGGTGATCGCGATTTCGTCGAGGTCGCCCTGCTCGACCCGCGCTTCGGCCGCCTGCTGCTGGCGCTTCTTGAGATCGACCGCGATCTCGTAACGCTTGACGTCCTGAAAGGCGGCGGCTACGGCATTGGCCGCGGCCTCGATCTTGGGTGCCAGTTCGTCGATCGTGCGCAGCATGGTGTCGCGGCGCTGGCGGGCACCGTCGAGATAGGCGGCGAACTGCGCCAGCACCTCGGGCGAAGCGGCCGCGGCGACGCGCTCGCGCGCCACTTCGGCGTCGAGCGCGATGATCTTGGTGTCGAGTTCGGCCCGCAATTGTTCGAGTTCCGCCAGCATGCGGCGCTTCTCGTCCAATTGCCGCTGATGCAGGCGGATCAGCGTGGGCAGGCCCTTCTTCGCCATCGCCCTATTCCATCACCGGCGCCAGGATGCGCGCCAGCTCGCCGTAGCCTTCGTCGAGTGTCGCGGGCTCGGTCTTGCGCTGGCCGAGGAAGGCTTCGAGCGCCGGATGGAGGTCGATCGCGGTGTCGATCTCCTCGCTTGCGCCACGGCGATAGGCGCCGAGGCGGATCATCTCCGCCATGTCGTCATAGGCCGCCATGTAACGCCTTGCGGTTCTGACCAGGGTGTTCTGCTCCGCCGTGTTGCAGCCCGGCATGGTGCGGCTGACCGAGCGCAGGATGTTGATCGCGGGGAACCTTCCTCGTTCCGCGATGGCGCGTTCGAGCACGATGTGGCCGTCCAAGATGCCGCGCACAGCGTCGGCGACCGGTTCGTTGTGGTCGTCACCCTCGACCAGGACGGTGAAGAGCCCGGTGATCGAACCCTTGCCGGTGCCGGGCCCGGCCCGTTCCAGGAGCTTCGGCAGTTCGGCGAAGACGGTC
>JAYSCC010000542.1:0-2611 GCA_041915065.1 Zavarzinia sp. | reverse complement strand
GAAGACCTCGGGCCCGGCCAGATAGATCGACGTCATGCTGCCCCCTTGTCAGGGCAGTCTAGTACTACAGTTGCATATTTTGTCGTTTATAGTGCGCGATCGCAGCACAGGCCTGATGCCGTCTGCGCCAGGTCGACCATTGAAGGATGAAGCGCCGCTTGTGGCTGGGCGGCAAGACAAGGCGTGCGATGAGGTTGGCGATTTCTGGAACGCTGGGGATGAGCAGGCTCAGGCGGCGGAGGCACTGATTGGACTCGTTTCGTTCGGTTTGCCATTGTCGGGTCCGCTGGCGGCGCGGCGCAGATCGGCGGCGAGCTTGGCCAGGAAGGCCGCCGCCATCATGACCAGGCTCATGTGGCGATGCCATCCGGCCCAGGAGCGGGCTTCGCAGTGATCGAGGCCAAGGTCGTCCTTGGCGCGCTGGAAGCACTCCTCGATCGTCCACCGCAGGCCGGCGGCGCCGGCCAGTTCCGGGAGGCCGGCCGCCTCAGGGGCGAAGGCGAAGTAGTAAGCGAGCGCCGTGGGATCGGCACGGCCACGCCGGATCAGCAGCCAGCGCCTGTAACCGGGCTCGACCGTCCAGGGCAGTGCGATCGCCGCCCAATCATAGAGGCGGATGCCTTTGGCCCCTTCGCCCGCGGGGTGGGCCGCCCATGCCTCGGGAGCGAGGCCCTCAGCCATCTCCTTGGGATCGGTTTGCAGCAGTCCCTGCTCGGTGAGCAGGCGGAGGGTATGGTTCGAGCGGATCGCCAGCACATAAGGTTGGCGACGCCCTTCGAGCATCTGGCGGAACTGGTAGTCGCTGCCATAGAGCGCATCGGCCAGCACCCAGGCACAGGGGACGCCCCCGTCGAGTGCCCGGGCGATCATCTCCCGCGCCATCGCCGGCTTGGTGGCGAAGGCGGCCTCGTCAGCAATCTTCGCCGACCGACGCCTGTCCGCGTCCTTGGCCCATGCCTCCGGCAAATAGAGACGGCGGTCGATCAGCGCCTGCCCCCAGCGGCTGGCGTAGGCGACGAACACCCCCACCTGGCAGTTCTCCACCCGCCCGGCGGTGCCGGAGTATTGGCGCGCCACACCCACCGAATGGGTGCCCTTCTTCAGGAACCCCGTCTCGTCGACCACCAGTACCCCCGAGGCCTCGCCCAGGGCCGAGAGCACGTAGGAGCGCACCGCATCCCGCAAGGCATCGGCATTCCAGTGCGAACGCCCCAGCAGGGCCTGCATCCGCCAGGGCCGGGATAAACCGGCCGCTTCGGACATCTGCCATCCAGTCTTGCGCGCGACGCCGCTGAGCAGCCCCTCCAAAAATGCCCCGCCCGTCTCCCGCAGTTCACGGCGGCCCAGCACCGAACCCAGGAGAGCCCTCAATCCCGATAATTCCTGTTCCCAGGCCAGCGTTGACCCGCTCCACGTCGAAACTGCCATCGCCATTCCCCTTCGGTCAATGGCACTCATGAATCACATGCCCCTCAAATATGCAACTGTAGTACTAGAACGTTGGCTGAATGAGTGTCATTCCGCCAACGCTCTAACTTGTTGATTTGACGCATCTTCAGACGGCGAACCGGATTCCACTTCGCCTGAAGATGCTCTGGCCGAACTCAGCCCGCGACGGTGTGGCTATGGCCCCACCAGGCTGGCCCCGCCTGGACCGGCGACAGGGCGAAATCGCCCTGGGCCAAGCGCAGCAATCCGCCCCAATAGCCGGTGACCAGCCAGTGCCGCCCATCGGGCGAAGGCGCAATACCGCAGGGGAAGGACAGGCCGGCCTCGTCGGTCCGGATCAGCTTTCGCGTGGCGCCGGTGGCGCCGTCGAAAATGCCGATCCGGTGGCTCGCCGGGAAGCTGATCAACACAGCGTCAGCCGCGTGGTCAAAGGCGATGGAAAGACCGTGGCGGGCGAGTGCCGGCGCTTCGGTCAGCAGGGGCACCGCCTCGCGTCCGGCCCGGCGCAGCGGCAGGGCCGAGACATAGTCGAGCCCGAGTTCCGCCGCCGGATCGCGGGCGGGATCGGATCCCGGCGCAGCCCGGGCCACCTTGGCCGTGACCGCGAAGATCCGGTCCAGCGCAGGCGCCACCAAATGGCGCAGCTCGGCACCGAGATCGGGGGCCGCCATACGGTCGACCAGGCGCCCACTGGCCAATTCGACGATCGCCGCCGACGGGGCCAAGACATGGGGCAGCTCCGCCTCCCCCTCCGGGGTGTGGTCGGCGGCCGTGCTGCCGTAATTGGCGATCACCAGATGGCGGCCGTCCGCCGTCGTCTGGAGGTCATGGGGCCGGAGCCCGTAACTCGGGAATTCGCCCACGGGGCGGAGTGTCGCCGCCTCGCGGATCACCACACGGCCGGCCATGCGGGCGAGATCGCCCATCGGGTCTGACCCGATCGGCTCCGCCGGGGCGCGTTCGGCGATCGCGACGTGCAGCCCATCGGGCAGGGTCAGGGCATGACCGCCAAAACGCCAGCCCGAACGCACCGGCGCCGCCATGGCGACGAGATCGAGGGTCTCGGGATCGAAGGCCGCGATCGTGTCGCCCTCCATGCCGGCGACGACCGCGACGCCGGCCGCCGGCACCAGCGCGATGCCGTGGCCACGGACCGGATAGG
>JAYSCC010000541.1:0-2613 GCA_041915065.1 Zavarzinia sp. | reverse complement strand
CGATCGACTTGATCGACTTGAAGCCGTATTTCCAGGGCAGTGCCAGGCGCAAGGGCGCGCCGAACTGGGGCGCCGCCGGCTTGCCGTAGACGCCGGTCACCATGAAGGCGAGATCATTCGCCGCCTCCTCGATGGTCAGGCCCTCGACGTAGGGCCAGGGGTAGAGGCTCTGGCGCTGGCCGGGCGCCATCTCGGGATCGTTGAAAGTCTCCATCCGCACATATTTGGCGGCGGACAAGGGCTCGACCAGGGCGAGCAGCCGGCTCAGGGGGAATCCGGTCCAGGGCACGGCCATCGACCACGCCTCGACACAGCGGTGGCGATAGAGCCGTTCCTCGAAATCCATCTTGGCGAAGAGATCGTCGATCGCATAGGTCGCAGGCTTGGCCACCATACCGTCGATCGTCACCGTCCAGGGCCGGGTCTTCAGCCGGTCGGCGGTCGCCCAGATCTGCTTGTGGGTGCCGAATTCGTAGAAATTGTTATAGGTCGACGCCCATTGCTCATCGGTCAGCGGGCGGTCGAGGGCGAAGCCGTCGTTCCGCTTGGCCGGATAGCGGCCGGCGGAGGGATCGGGCGGCGCGTCGGTCGCGCCACTCTGCGCGGTCGGCTTGCGGCCGGTGTCGGCCGCGCTGTCCTCGCCGTCGCAGCCCGCCAGCACGAAGGCCGCCCCGGCGGCGGCCGCCTTGATCAGGCCGCGGCGATTGAAGAAGAGATGCTCCGGCGTCGCCTCGGACTCGCGCAGCATGTCCCACGGTTTGCGGATGCGGATCGGCATGACTCTCCTCGACGACAGAGACTGACTGAGGAGTAGTTCGCCCGTCCCCGCCGGCGAGTTACGCCGGCGGGCGGGAAATCGGCGCTCAGCCGATCGTGGAACGCAGCATCCAGGCGTGCTTTTCGGAAGCCTCGATGCGGCCGACCATGAGATCGGCCGAGACAACGTCACCCAGATCGCCGAGATCGGCCTCGGCCTTGCGCAGGCTGCGCACCAGGGCCTCGTTGGCGGCGGCCAGGTCGCGCAGCATCTCGTCGGCGCTGGCGTCGGCGATCGGCTCGGAGACCGAGGTCAGCTTGGCGAAGGCCGCCAGCGAACCCGGCGCCTTCTCGCCCAGGGCACGGATCCGCTCGGCGATACCGTCGATCGAATCGTGCAGCTCGTTGTACTGCTCGTCGAACATGCCGTGCAGGCTATGGAACGACGGCCCGGTCACGTTCCAGTGGAAATTGTGGGTCTTCAGATAGGTCGCGAAAGTGTCCGCCAGCACCGTCACCAGGATGCCGGCCGCCTTCTTGCGCACCGCATCGTTCAGGCCGATGTCGATGCCCGCTTCGTTCTGCCCGGCCGCTTTGGCCTTGCTCGATTTCGCCATGGTCACTTACCTCCTTCGATTTCCACAATGTAGGCAGGGACAAAGGCCTTGGCAAGGTATTTTAGAAATATTCTAAAATACCTTGCTGATCGTCAGGTGAGGGCTGCGCAGGCACGCTGGATGCGGGTGCAGGCTTCCTTCAGGGCCTCGTCCGAGGTGGCATAGGAAATGCGGAAATAGGGCGAAAGGCCGAAGGCCGCCCCCTGCACCACCGCGACCCCCTCGCTCTCCAGGAGGTAGGTCGCGAAGTCGCCGTCGGTCTCGATCACCTTGCCGTCCGGCGTCTTCTTGCCGATCACGCCGGCACAGGACGGATAGACGTAGAAGGCGCCTTCGGGCCGCGGGCACTTCAGGCCTTTGGCCTGATTCAGCATGGCCACCACGAGGTCGCGGCGCTCCTTGAAGCGTTCGGCCCGGGGGGCGATGAAATCCTGCGTGCCGGTCAGCGCTTCGACCGCGGCGGCCTGGCTGATCGAACAGGGGTTCGAGGTCGACTGGCTCTGGATCTTGGCCATGGCCTTGATCAGGGCGACGTCGCCCGCGGCATAGCCGATGCGCCAGCCGGTCATCGAATAGGCCTTGGAGACGCCGTTCACGGTCAGCGTGCGGGCATAGAGGCCGGGCTCGATCTCCGCCGGGGTCACGAACTTGAAGTCGTCGTAGACGATGTGTTCGTACATATCGTCGGTCATGATCCAGACCTGCGGGTGCTTCATCAGCACGTCGCACAGCGGCTTCAGATCATCGTAGGAATAGGCCGCCCCTGTCGGGTTCGAGGGCGAATTCAGGAAGACCCATTTGGTCTTCGGCGTGATCGCCGCTTCGAGCTGTTCCGCCTTCACCTTGAAGCCGGAATCGAGGGTCGTCTCGATGAAAACCGGCGTGCCGCCCGCGAGCAGCACGATGTCGGGGTAGGAGACCCAATAGGGCGCCGGGATGATGACTTCGTCGCCCGGGTTCAGGGTCGCCATCATGGCGTTGTAGATCACCTGCTTGCCGCCCGAGGCGACATGGACCTGTTCCGGCTTGTAGTCGAGGTTGTTCTCGCGCTTGAACTTCAGGCACACGGCCTTCTTCAGCGCGGGCGTGCCGTCGGGCGCCGTGTATTTGGTGTCGTTGGTCTCGATCGCGCGGATGCCGGCGGCCTTGATGTTGTCGGGGGTCGGGAAGTCCGGCTCGCCGGCGCC
This sequence comes from Zavarzinia sp., assembly GCA_041915065.1. GTDB lineage: Bacteria > Pseudomonadota > Alphaproteobacteria > Zavarziniales > Zavarziniaceae > Zavarzinia. Next base: position 53 of record JAYSCC010000541.1, on the reverse strand, counting down.
GAGGCCGATCACATCCATGCCGGCCGCCTTCAGCTCGGCGGCCTTCTGAGTCA
>JAYSCC010000540.1:0-2615 GCA_041915065.1 Zavarzinia sp. | reverse complement strand
CGGCGACGGACTCGGGCGTGATGAAGGCGCGCAGCGCCTCGCGATTGGCCGGCGAGGGGTCCTTCCAATAGGTCTGGATCGGGTTCCAGCCTTCGCTCAGGCCTTCGATATAGGCATTGCCGTTCTGCGACACGATCGCCGTGATCCGTTCGGGGTGGCTCAGCGCCAGGCGGAAGCCCACGGGGGCGCCGTAGTCGAAGACATAGAGGGCGTAGTGGTCGAGCTTCAGCGCCTCGGTGAAATGCTCGGTCACCTGGGCCAGGTGGTCGAAGCTATAGGCGAAGGCGTCGCGGCCCGGCGCTTCGGTGCGGCCGAAGCCCGGCAAGTCCGGCGCGATCACGTGATAGCGGTCGGCCAGCGCCGGGATCAGGTCGCGGAACATATGCGACGAGGTCGGGAAGCCGTGCAGTAGCAGGATGGTCGGGGCCTTCGGGTCACCCGCCTCGCGGTAGAACATCTTCACGTCGTCGACGGCGACCGTGTGATAGGTCGGCGCCGGCACGGCAGCGGCGGCGTGCGGCTTGACGCCGGCCTCGGCGGCGATGGGGGAGAAGGCGGCCGTGGCGACGGCGGCCAGGATGAAGCGGCGCATGGGGGGCCTTTCGGGTCCGGGTGTCGATAAGTAACCGTTTAAACGGTACAAAGACGGTTATCTCGAATTGGATAACTTGTAAACCGGAAAAATTACGGTTATCTAATCCTGGTCGGCCCGACGGCCGATCGCGGGAGATTCGCTCATGGCCGCCGGCCGTCCTGCCCCCTTCTTCATCGGCGACGACCTCGCCCTGGATTTCCTCAATTCGATCGCGACGCCGGTCGACGTGCCGGTCGAATGGCTGGCCGACGGCGCCGACCTGCTCGACTGGCTGGCGGCGGCCGGCGCCGTGCCGGCGGCCGTGATCGCGCGTTTCCGGGCCGGCGCCGTACTGGACGAGTTGGATCTCGTTGCGGCCCGGGCGCGCGGGCTTCGCGAATGGTTCCGCGGCTTCGTCGCCGCCCATGCCGGGCGCCCGCTGGAAGCCGAGGCCCTGGCCGAACTCGGCCCGATCAACGGGCTCCTGGAACGGGACCGCCTGTACCGCCGGGTGGAGGCGGCGGGCGATCGCCTGGCGCTCGCCGAAATCCGCCGTTTCGAGACGCCGGATGCCTTGCTGATCCCGCTCGCCGCCGCCATGGCGGAACTGTTGACTCGGCGCGACATGACCCTGGTCCGCCAGTGCGAGGGCCAGGGCTGCACCCTCTGGTTCTACGACACCTCGAAGAGCCACGGCCGCCGCTGGTGTTCCATGGCGGCCTGCGGCAACCGCGCCAAGGCGAGTGCCCACCGTGCTCGCCAGCGTGCGACGCCCTCGTGCGAATAGGCGATTGATAACCTCTTAAAAATATGTTTGAAGGTTATTCGTGGCGCCGCAGGCGTCCGTCCCTTCGACTTGAGAGGTTCGCGATGATCGGCAAGAAGACAAGCGGGGCGCTGGTGGCGGCCCTTTCCCTGGCTGCGGGCATCGGTCCGGCGCCGGCCCAGGTCGCCCTGAGCGGGCGGAGCCTGCCGCTCGCCCTGGCGATCGAGGCGGCTCAGGCGGCGATCAAGGCTTGCGAGGCTTCGGGCTACAATGTCTCGGTTTCGGTGGTCGATCCCTCGGGTGTCGTCAAGCTGCAGGCCAAGGGCGACCACAGCACGATCCACACCAAGGATTCGAGCTTCCGCAAGGCCTATACGGTGGTGACCCTCGGCCCGATCTTCAAATTCGATACCAGCGGCGCTTTCGCAGCCCTGGTCGCCAAGAGCCCGAACGGCCCGGCGCTGACCTCCCTGCCGGACGTGCTGGCGCTCGCCGGCGGCGTTGCGATCAAGTCGGGCGACGAGATCATCGCGGCGATCGGTGTCGGCGGTGCCCCGGGCGGCGACAAGGACGAAGCTTGTGCGGCGGCCGGCCTCGCCGCGATCAAGGACCGGGTCTGACCGCGACGCCGATCAGGCCCCGCGCGGCCCGAACAGGATGACGGCGCTGCCCGCGAGGCAAAGGGCGGCGCCGGCGAGATCGAAACGGTCGGGCCGCGTCTCCTCGACCAGCCAGAGCCAGAGAAGCGAGGCGCAAATATAGATCCCGCCGTAGGCGGCGTAAGCGCGGCCGGCAAAATCGGCCTCCACCCTCGTCAACAGCCAGGCGAAGGCGATCAGGCTGGTAATCCCGGGCAGTAGCCAGAGCGGCGATTGGCCGAGCCGCGCCCAAGCCCAGAAGGCGAAGCAGCCGGCGATCTCGCAGGCCGCCGCCAAGGCGAAGAGGCTGAGCCCGGCCACCGGCTCAGGCTGCGCCGGGCACGCCGCGCGAGGTCGAATATTCGAAATGCACGACTTTGTCCGGATGGATATGGGCATGCGCCGCATGGGCCGCCGTCGCCGCCTCGGCGAAGCCGGACAGGATCAGCTTCAGCTTGCCCGGATAGGTCGCGATGTCGCCGACGGCGAAGACGCCCGGGATATTGGTGGCGCAGTTCCGCTGTTCGATCGTAATCCGCGCCTCGTCCAGCCCGAGGCCCCAGTCGGCGATCGGGCCGAGGGTCATGGCGAGACCGTAGAAGGGCAGCAGGACATCGGCCGGCAGCACCTTCTTCTC
>JAYSCC010000539.1:0-2615 GCA_041915065.1 Zavarzinia sp. | reverse complement strand
CAGGGCACCGAAGGGCGCACCAGGATAGGTCGCAACATCGAAGGTGACGCGGTCCGCCCCGTCAGTGCCATATTGCGCGTCGCCCAGCGGTTCAATCCGCGTGCGGAACTTGGCCTTGCCGAGTTTCAGCGCCTCCAGCTCGGCATTGACCCCGGCGTCGAGCCGTTCCGCCGCCGCGAGCCGGGCCGCGGTCAGGCGCGCGCAGGCGGCCTTCAGCGTCGCCGCAGCCTCCGCCCTGGCAGCCCCGAGCGTGGTGACCCGTCCCTCACCCGCGTCGAGGGCGGCGATCCGCCCTTCCAGTTCGGCGGCCAGGCCCGGCAGGGCGTCCGGCTGAACCTGATGCTTGCGCGCCGCGGCACGAAGGGCGAAGAGCCGTTCCTCGACCTGTTCCAGGCGCCGCTCGTCATAGGCGATGGCCCGGCGCGCCTCTGCCAGGGCGGAGACCGCCTCTTCCGCTTCGAGGGCGGCGCGGTCGAGCGCGGTCAGCACGGGATCGAGCAGGGTGCCGAGCCGGCCGGCCGCCCGCTCCAGGCGGCGCTGGGCGCTGCGCAAGCGGGTTTCGATGCCGCCGTCGGCCGCCAGCAGGCCGGCCACCTCGTCGATGTCGCCCGCCGCCCGCTCGCCTTCCTGCATGGTATGGCGTTCCTGGGACAGACGCTGTTCCTCGCCCGGCTCCGGCGCCAGATGGCGCAGTTCGGCGACGACGTGGCGGAGATATTCCTCGTCGCGCTTGGCCGCGGCCAGGGTGGCTTCCGCCGCCGCCAGCGCGGCGGCGGCCTGGTGATGGGCACTGTGTGCCGTGCGCACCTCGGCCAGCAGGCCGGCATGGCCGGCGAAGGCATCGAGCAGGGCGCGGTGGCCAGCAGGGTTCAGCAAGCCGCGGTCGTCGTGCTGGCCATGGGCCTCGACCAGGAGGGCGCCAATCTGGGCGAGCAGGCCGACACTGGCCGGCTGGTCGTCGACGAAGGCCCGGCTCCGCCCGTCCTTGGTCACCACGCGCCGCAGCACGATCGAATCGGCAACGCTCCAGCCCTGCTCGGTCAGCAGCTCGGCCACAGCGTGACCGGGAGGCAGGGCGAATTCGGCGGTCACCACGGCCTGGTCGGCGCCGGGCCGGACCAGGCCCGAATCCGCCCGCGCGCCGAGGGCGAGACCGAGCGAATCGAGCAGGATCGACTTGCCGGCGCCGGTCTCGCCGGTGAGCACGGTAAGGCCCGCACCGAAATCGAGGTCCAGGCGTTCGATCAGCACCACATCGCGGATGGCGAGGCTTTGCAGCATGGGCGCCGATGCGGGCGTCGCCGCCCGCCCCTCGTCAGAACAGGGTGTCCAGCGTCTTGTCGAAGGCGCGGGTGATCCATGACCGATCGTCGGCGACCGGGCGCAGGTTGGCATCGGTCAGCAGCGAATAGGCGTCTTCGTACCACTTGCTGCCCGGGTAATTATAGCCGAGCACGGCCCCCGCCACCTGGGCCTCGTGGGTCAGGCCCAGCGACAGATAGCATTCGACCAGACGATCCAACGCCTCGGGAATGTGGCTCGTCGTCTGATACTGCTCGATCACCGTGCGGTAGCGGTTGATCGCGGCCAGATATTGCTGGCGCTTCTGATAATAGCGGCCGACTTCCATTTCCTTGCCGGCGAGGTGATCGCGCGTCAGGTCGAGCTTCAGGCGGGCGTCGCGGGCATAGTCGGTACCCGGGGCACGGCGCACCACTTCGCTCAGTGCCTTCAGCGCCTCTTCCGTGTTCTTCTGGTCGCGGCCCACGTCGACGATCTGCTCGTAGTAGCAGATGGCGATCAGGTAATAGGCGTATTCCGCGTCCTTGTTGCCGGGATGCAGCTCGATGAAGCGCTTCGCCGTATCGATGGCGTCCGGATATTTCTCCGCCTGGTAATAGGCGTAGGCGGCCATCAACTGAGCCTTGGTGGCCCAGATCGAATAGGGATGCTGGCGCTCGACCTCGAGGAAGAGATCAGCCGCCTTGTTGTATTTCTCTTTCGACAGCGCATCGGCCGCTTCGTTGTAGAGCGGCTCGACCGGCTTCTCGACATAGGGTTCCGGCTCGCGATCGGAGGAGCAGGCGGCGAGGGTGGCGACGACGACGGCCATGGCCGCGAAACGTAGGCGCGCAAGGAAACCAATGGGCGACACGAGCGTCACTGCCTCCGGCAATCGAACAGCGAGAATCGGGCATGCACAGGCGGCACCTGCCCGAGGATCGGCGCCACGCTACACCAGCCGCCGCGGCACGCCAACCTCGATGCAATCGGCCCGCATCAATCGAGCGGAACGAGCAGCGAAGCCGCCAGCAGATGGTCGTCACCGTCGCTGCCGAGGCGGCCGTCGTAGGTCAGGCGGAGCGTCGCCCCGGCCGAGATCGAATCGACCGCGAAACGCATTCCCAGGCTCAATTTCGCGGCGTCTGCGGTCTCGAAGCGGGTCTGCACGAATTGCTCGGAGCCGTTCGGAAAGACGCCCAGCACCTCGCGGTCGCCATCGGCGAATTCATGCTCCCAGGCGAGGCCGGCCTCGGCCTGGATCGGGCCGAGCAAGGCACTGTCGAAGACATGACGGAGGCTGACACCGATTTCGCTCCGCAGCGAGGTCACGT
>JAYSCC010000538.1:0-2616 GCA_041915065.1 Zavarzinia sp. | reverse complement strand
AGGGCCGGCGTCTCGCCCGGCAAGCCGATAGCGGTCAGCGCCGCCGCCAGGGTTGGAAACGTCCGCCGTGCCATGAAGACGGCGGTGATCGCCCGGGGATCGGCCAATGCGGCAAGGTCGAGATCGGCGGGCAAGCGGCCGTCGACATCATGGCCGGTGACGAATTGCAGCCGCCTTGCAGCCAGGCGCCGGGTCAACGGCATCAGGGCGCCGGCCGCGGCGGCGCAGGGGCTGGGCACGCCGGGCACGATCTCGAAATCCATGGAGGCGGCGCGCAGGGCCGCGATCTCCTCTTCGAGGCGGCCGAAAATGCCGGCGTCGCCAGCCTTCAACCGAACCACGCGGCAGCCCGCCCGGGCATAATCGACCAGCAATCGGCTGATGTGATCCTGCCGGGGCGAAGCGCGGCCGGCCCGCTTGCCGACGCCGACGAGATCGGCCCCGGCCCGGGCATGGGCCAGGATGGCCCCGGCGGCGAGATCGTCGTAGAGCACGGCATCGGCCCGGCCCAGGCGATCGACCGCCTTCAGGGTCAGCAATTCGGGATCGCCCGGTCCGGCCGAAACGAAGGAGACGAAGCCGGTCACGCCCCTGCCTCCGCCGCGATCAGGTGGAAGAAGCTGCCGGTCACGGTCCCGGAGCGAGAGCCGGTTTCCGGCACCACGGCGCCGTTGGCGTCTCGGACCTCGGCGAGGGGCGCATCGGCTTGCTCGATCACGCGCGAATAATGGAACTCATGGCCGCGCATCAGGGTGCCGGCGCCAAAGCCGGGCAGGTCCACGAGGAGCCTGGCCCGGCGATAACCGAGGTGCATCCGCCGGTTCGCGTAAGAGGTGACGAGGCGGAGCAGCCCGGCCATGGCGTGGCGGTGTCCCTCGGCGTCGATCAAGGCGGTGCCCAGCACCATGTAACCACCACATTCGCCATGCACAGGCCGCGTTGCGGCGAAGCGGCGGAGGCCGGCCTTGAAGCCTTCGGCGGCGGCGAGCCGGCCGGCATGGAGTTCGGGGTAGCCGCCGGGCAGCCAGGTCACGTCGGCGGTCTCGTCCGGCGCTTCGTCGGCGAGGGGGGAGAAAGGCAGGATCTCCGCCCCGGCCCGGCGCCAACCTTCGACCAGATGAGGATAGGCGAAGGAAAAGGCGGCATCCCGGGCGAGCGCAATGCGCTGGCCCGGCGGCCGCACGCCGCCCGGAACCGCGGCTGTTTCGTTGCCCGCCGCGACCGCCAGTACGGCGCCGAGATCGACATGGGCGGTGACGAAACGGGCCATCTCGTCCAGCACGGCATCGAGGGCGCCATGTTCTTCCGCCTGCACCAGGCCCAGGTGACGTTCCGGCAGGGTGAGGGCGGCGCGCCGCGGCAGGGCACCCAGGACGGCGATTCCGGCTTCGGCCATGCCGGCGCGGACCAAGGCTTCGTGGCGCGGGCTCGCCACCTGGTTCAACACCACGCCGGCGAGCGTGACGCCCGGACGGAAGCCCGCGAAACCCCTGGCGACCGCGGCCGCCGTCTGCGCCTGGCCGGCGACGTCGAGGACGAGAAGGACGGGCCAGCCCATGCGGGCGGCGATGTCGGCGCTGGCTCCGCTGCCGGCGGCGCCCGGCTGCGCCACGCCGTCGAACAGGCCCATCGAGCCTTCGGCCAGGATCAGGTCGGCGTCGTTGCCCGTGGCGGCGAGGGCGTCCAACATCGCGGGCGGCATGGCCCAGGAATCCAGATTGAAGGCGGTCCGGCCGCAGGCGGTGGCGTGAAAGCCTGGGTCGATATAATCGGGTCCGCTCTTGAATGGCTGGAGCTCGAGGCCGCGGTTCCTGAAGGCGCGGCCGAGGCCGAGCGCCAGCGTCGTCTTACCACTGCCCGAGGCCGGGGCGGCGATCATCAGGCCGGGTGGCATCACGTGGCTTCGGGGAAACGCGGGGTATCACCCAGCGGCCGGAAGCGGCGGTCGTAATCGGCGGCATAGAGACGGCTCTCGGCGAAATCATCCGCGCCGAGCACGCGGCCGACCAGGATGAGCGCCGTCCGTTCCATGCCGCCGGCCACTGCGGCTTCGATCCCGGCCAAAGATGCGCGGACGATCTGTTCGTCCGGCCAGCTCGCGCGGAACACCACGGCGGCCGGGCAGTCGGCACCATAGAAGGGCAGGAGTTCGGCCACCACCCGGTCGAGCACATGGACCGAGAGATGGATCGCCAGCGTCGCACCGGTCGCGGCGAAGGCGGCAAGATTTTCGCCTGCCGGCACGGCGCTGGCCCGGCCGGAAGTCCGGGTCAGGACCAGGGACTGGGCGACGCCGGGCAGGGTCAATTCCACGGCGAGGGCCGCTGCCGCGCCGGCGAAGGCGGGCACCCCGGGGGTCACGTCGAAGGGAATGCCGAGGGTGCGCAGGCGCCGCAATTGTTCGCCCATGGCGGACCACACGGAAAGATCGCCTGAATGCAGCCGCGCCACCTCCAGGCCAAGGGCATGGGCTTTGGCCATGGCGGCGATGATGGCATCGAGCGACAGGGGCGCGGTATTCACGATCCGCGCCCCCGGCGGGCAATGATCGAGCAGCGCCGCCGGGACCAGCGAGCCGGCATAGAGGCAGACCGGGCAGCGGGCGATCAAGTCGCG
>JAYSCC010000537.1:0-2617 GCA_041915065.1 Zavarzinia sp. | reverse complement strand
ATGATCGTGGCCGACATGTCGCCGAGCACCGCCTGGGTAACCGGCCAGAGCGCCGCCGCCGACAGGATGCCGGTGACGATCAGGCCCTTGTAGAGGGCGCCCATGATGTTCTGCGAGGCGCCCAGGCGGACGAAGAAGGTGCCGATGATCGAGGTAATGATGCAGGCCCCGCCGATCGCCAGCGGATAGAGCATCATGCGCGAGACGAGGGCAGGATCGGCCGCGAAGAAGATCGAGCCGAGCACCATGGTGGCAACCAGCGTGACCGCATAGGTCTCGAACAGGTCGGCCGCCATGCCCGCGCAGTCGCCCACGTTGTCGCCGACGTTGTCGGCGATCACGGCCGGATTGCGCGGATCGTCTTCGGGGATGCCGGCTTCGACCTTGCCGACCAGGTCGGCACCGACGTCGGCGCCCTTGGTGAAGATGCCGCCGCCGAGACGGGCGAAGATCGAGATGAGCGAGGCGCCGAAGCTGAGCGCCACCAGGGGATCGACCAGGTCACGCCCGCTCGCCCCGCTCGACAGCAGGACGTAGTAGTAGACGGCGACCGCGAGCAGCGCCAAGCCGACCACGAGCATGCCGGTCACGGCACCCGCCCGGAAGGCGATGCCGAGGGCATTGGCGAGCCCTTCCCGCGCCCCTGCCGCCGTACGCACGTTGGAGCGCACCGAGACATTCATGCCGACATAACCGGCGGCGCCCGAGAGCACGGCACCGATCACGAAGCCGATCGCCACCATGGGGCCGAGCAGCAGATAGAGGATGACGATGACCGCGATGCCGACGATGCCGATCGTGCGGTACTGCCGGTTCAGATAGGCGCGCGCGCCTTCCTGCACGGCGGCTGCGATTTCCTGCATGCGGACGGTGCCCGCATCACGCGACAGAACGGAACGCGACGCCCACACGCCATAAAGCAGCGCAAGCACACCGCAACCGATGACGCTCCAAAGGCCGATGGTTGTATCCATGATCTCCCCGCGTGTTTCCTGGGTTGCCGGGGCTGGGCGCCCTGCACCCTCCGGTCCCTGCACTTACCCCGGGCGAACGGTGCCAGAGATGTGCGGGACCCGCAATGAAGCTCTCTCAATCGTCGTGGTCGGCGCCGCCGCCACAACAACAAGCATGAAGCACAGGTGCCGGCGCCTGCACCTGTGGCGCATGGCCGCGCCGGGCCAACGGCAGCAGCAGGAGCGCCAAGGCGGCGAGCGGCAGCGCCGTCAGCGGCACACCGTGCCAGCCGAAGGCATCGAGCACCACGCCGGACAGGAAGGACGCGGCAGACACCACGCCGAAAACCAGGAAGTCGTTGGCTGCCTGGGTTTTGGAGCGTTCGGCCGGCGTGTAGCAGGTGGTGACCAGGCTGGTCGCACCGACGAAGGCGAAATTCCAGCCGAGGCCGAGCAGCACGAGGGCGATCCAGAACTGCTCGAAGGAAACGCCGGTCATCGCGATCGCGGTGCAGGCGAGGATCAGCAGGAGTCCCGCCCCGATCACCGTGGTGACACCGAACTTCTCGATCAGCCGGCCGGTAAAGAAGGAGGGCGCGAACATGGCGAGCGAATGCCATTGGATGACGAAGGCGGCATCCTCGACCGTCAGGCTGCAGGCGATCATGGCGAGCGGAGTCGCGGTCATGACCAGGCTCATCGAGGCATAGCCGGCGATCCCGGTCGCCAGCGCCGCGATCATACGCGGCTGGCGCAGAATTTCAGAGAGCGGCCGGCCCGACTCGTGCCGCGCCACCGGGTCGAGCGGCGCCAGGCGGAGCCGCGACAATAAGCCCATCGATGCAATGCCGAGTGCCACCACGACGACATAGGCGCCGAGGAAGGGCAGGCCCAGCACCAAGTCCCTTGTGTATTTCACCAGTTCGGGCCCGCACAACGCCGCCGCAATGCCGCCCGCCATGACGAAGCCGATGGCGCGCGGGCGCTGTGCCGGCAGCGCCGCCTCGGCCGCCGCGAAGCGATAGAACTGGGCATTGGCGTAATACCAGCCGCCCAGCAGCGACGCCGCGACGAAGCCCCAGAAGGAGCCGTAGTAGATCGACAGGCCGTAGAGGATGCCGGCGAGCGTCCCCGCCGCCGCCCCCAGGAAGAAGCCGTTGCGGCGCCCGATCCGCTTCTGCACCGCGGCCGCCGGCATGGTCGAAAGAGCCGCGCCCACGGTGATCGCGGTGACCGGCAGGGTCGCCAATGCCCTGTCGCTCGCCAGCATGGCGCCGACGATGCCGTTCAGGGTCAGCAGGATCGTGGTCGAGGTGCCGTAGAGCGCCTGGCCGAAGGCGAGCAGCAGCACGTTGCGCCGGGCGAGCCGGGCGGCGGGATCGGTCACCGGGCTCAACTCTTGATCGGGAGGATGCTGGAGACCAGCATCCCGGTGATTTCGATGTCCCCCGCCGCCTTGCGGATCGCCGCCAGCGCCTTCTCCCGGAACGGTATCTCGTCGAAATCCGCCGGGCCGTCCCCGGTCTGGATCGGATCGCTCGAGAACAGGGTCACCAGGGCCGCCCGCATGTGCGGCTCCCGGTCCTTCAGCCGATTCGAGGCTTCGAGATCCTTCACCTCGATCTTGAAGGTGAAGGCGATGTAATTGCGCAGCTTGCCGTTCC
>JAYSCC010000536.1:0-2618 GCA_041915065.1 Zavarzinia sp. | reverse complement strand
CGATCGCCGGCCCGGTCTCGTTGGCATGGACCGGCCGCCGGCCCGGATCATTCGGCTGCAGGGGAATGACGAGCAGCCGCTCGACACCTTCGTTGGAGATTTCGCCGGCCGGGCGCGACGACGCCGTACCGGCCGTCGTGGCATGAGCAGCCGCGACATGTTCGGTCGTCAGGTCGTAGCCGACGGCACCGAGCACTGTCGCCAATGCGAGAACGCCGACTGCCCAGGTGAAGAAACGATACATCGATATCCGCCGTGCCGAGGTCACTGTGTCGCAGTTCGCCCCCATGCCGTCAACCCGCGGCGCCGGCTTGGGGTTCCCGCGTACGATGCATGATAGGACGGTCGCGTTAACACTTTCTCCCCGGGGTCAGACCGTCTCGGTCTGGCGGAAGCCTTGCGGCGGCACCTCGTCGGCCTCGGCGACTGCGACGCCGCCGACGATCGAGGCCGGCGGCCCCTTGTGGCATTCGGCGATCAATTCCTCGACCGCCGGCAGCGAACCCCGGGCCAGGACCTCGACCGTGCCGTCCAGCCGGTTGCGCACCCAGCCGTCGAGGCCGATGCGGCGCGCGGCATTGGCGACGAAATGGCGGAAGCCCACACCCTGGACCCTGCCATGGACGATCAGGCGGACCGTTCTCATGCTGCCTCCGAAAGCGAAGAGCCCCGGCGAGTCGCCTCGCCGGGGCTCCGAACGAGTGCGGAGAAGCTTACTCGAATTCCAGGATGACCTGGTCGACCGAGAAGCTGTCGCCCTTCTTGGCCTTGACCTTGGCGACCTTGCCGTCGCGTTCGGCCTTCAGCACGTTTTCCATCTTCATGGCTTCGACCACGGCGAGCGTCTGGCCGGCCTTGACCTCTTCGCCCTCTTCCACATTGACCGAGACGATGAGCCCCGGCATCGGGCAGAGCAGGAATTTCGAGGTATCGGGCGGCAGCTTCACCGGCATCAGGGCGGCCAGTTCGGCGGCGCGCGGGGTGCGCACGGTGGCAATCACCTCGCAGCCGCGGTGGAACAGCAGGAAGCCCGCGCCCCGGCGCTCGACCTGGACCACGACTGGCTTGCCACCCACGGTACCGTGCAGGATGCGGGTGCCCGGATGCCAGTTGGTCTTGATCGCCAGAACCTTGCCCTCGTAGGTGACGTCATAGCCGCCTTCGACGGTCTGGACGTCGACATTACGGAACTGGTCGCCCACTTGCACCACGTAGGACTTGGCGAGCTTCCGGCCGTGGTTGGTGATCTGCCCGGAGATCAGCGTCTCGCGTTCCTGGGTGCGGCGGTGCAGGGCGACCGCCGCCGCGGTCAGATTCTCGAGGGCGATCGCATCCAGCGTGTTGCCGGTGAAGCCGTTCGGGAATTCTTCCGCGATGAAGCCGGTGGTCAGCCGGCCGGCCCGGAAGCGCTCGTGACCGAGCACCGCCGAGACGAAGCTGATGTTGTGGCTGATGCCGCGGATGTAGAAGGCATCCAGCGCGGCGCGCTGGGCGTCGATCGCCTGTTCGCGGGTCTGTGCATGGGTGCACAGCTTCGCGATCATCGGATCGTAGTACATCGAGATCTCGGCCCCGGCGAAGACGCCGGTGTCGTTGCGGATCACCGCCCCCTCGCCGTCCGGACCTTCGGCCGGCGGCTCGTAATAGGTGAGCCGGCCGATCGAGGGCAGGAAGCCGCGGGTCGGATCTTCCGCATAGACGCGGGATTCGATGGCCCAGCCGTTGATCTTCACGTCTTCCTGGCGGATCTTCAGCTTCTCGCCGTAGGCGACGCGGATCATCTGCTCGACCAGGTCGATCCCCGTGATCAGCTCGGTCACCGGGTGTTCGACCTGGAGACGGGTGTTCATCTCGAGGAAGTAGAAGTTGCGCTCGCCGTCGACGATGAATTCGACGGTGCCGGCGCTGTCGTAACCGACTTCCTTGGACAGGGCGACGGCCTGTTCGCCCATCGCCTTCCGGGTCTTCTCGTCGAGGAAGGGGCTCGGGGCCTCTTCGATCACTTTCTGGTTACGGCGTTGGATCGAGCATTCGCGCTCGTTCACATAGATCACGTTGCCGTGCTTGTCGCCCAGCACCTGGATCTCGATGTGACGCGGCGAGGTCACGAATTTCTCGATGAAGACGCGGTCGTCGGCGAAGGAGGAACGCGCCTCGTTGGTCGCGGACTGGAAGCCCTCGCGGGTCTCCTCCTCGTTCCAGGCGATGCGCATGCCCTTGCCGCCACCACCGGCCGAGGCCTTGATCATCACCGGGAAGCCGATCTCCTTGGCGATCTTCACCGCCTCGTCGGTATCCTTGATGACGCCCAGGTAACCGGGGACGGTGTTCACGCCGGCCGCTGCCGCCAGCTTCTTGCTCTCGATCTTGTCGCCCATGGCGCCGATGGCGCGCACGTTCGGACCGATGAACTTGATGCCGTGCTTTTCGAGGGCGGCGCAGAAATCCGCCTTCTCGGAAAGGAAGCCATAGCCCGGGTGGACCGCTTCGGCGCCGGTATCGAGGCAAGCCTTCACGATCCGGTCGATGATCAGATAGGACTCGGCCGCCGGCGGGGCGCCGACATGCACGGCCTCGTCCGCCATTTCGACATGGAGCGCATCGGCATCCGCGTCGGA
>JAYSCC010000535.1:0-2620 GCA_041915065.1 Zavarzinia sp. | reverse complement strand
AACGGGCTGCGCGCCAGGACGTCGAGCTGCGAGCCCGAAGTGCCGGCGGGAAAACGCGCGGCGCCCAGGGCGAGGTGACCCTTCAGGACCAGGGTGTAACGATTGCGGTGCTCAGGGCTCGGGCTGCCGAGGGCCAGGGTCCGGGTAACATCCGTGGTGCCGTCCGGATATTGCGCGCCCGAATCGAGCAGCAGCAGGCTGCCGGGATCGAGGTGGCGGGTGGTCGCAGGGGTGGCGCGATAATGGACGATGGCGCCGTTCGGCCCGGCGCCCGCGATAGTATCGAAGCTCGGGCCGCGGAACAGGGCGTGATGCGCCCGGGCATGGGCCAGGCGCTCCACGACGTCGAGTTCGTCCAGGGTTTCGCCGGCGGCCAGCGATTCGTCGAGCTGGCGCAGGAAGACGGCGATGGCGGCGCCGTCGCGCACATGGGCGGCCCGGCTGCCGGCGACCTCGACCGGGTTCTTGATGGCGCGGGGCAGGGCGCAGGGGTCGAGGCCGGGCAAGGGCGTGCCGCCCGCCGCCTCGATCCGGCTGGACAGCCAGACGGCGCCGGTCGCCTGATCGATGCGGACCCGCGCCCCGGCGGCACCGAGGGTATCGAGCGCAGGCCCCAGGTCTTCCGGCGCCGCGATGGTGACGCGGTTGCCCAGGTGGTCGCGAACCGCCGGCGTCACTTTGGCGGGATCGACGAAGAGGCGGACGCGGCCGCCGTCGGCCGCTTCAAGGACGGCGAATCCGAGGCTCAGCGGATTGTTCGGCACGTCCATGCCACGCACGTTGAGCAGCCAGGCGAGGCCGTCCGGCGCGCTGATCACGGCGACGTCGAGCCTGTCGGCGGCAAGCGCGCGGGCCAAGCGGGCGATCTTGTCCTCATGTGCTTCGCCGGCCAGGGCCAAGTCCTGCACGATCATGGGCGAGAGCGGCGCCGGGGGGCGGTTTTCCCACACCGCGTCGAGCGGGTTGTCCTCGACAGCAACCAATTCGGCCCCGGCGGCGGCGACCACGCGTTCGATCGCCGCCATGCCGGCTTTGGTATGGAGCCAGGGATCGAAACCCAGCACGTCGCCCGGCTTCAGGGCGGTGGCCAGCCACTCGGCCGGCGGTTCCTCGATCAGGTGGCGGGGCGTAAAGAGGGCGGTGTCGACCTGGTCGCGCACCTGGAGCGTATAACGCCCGTCGACGAAGATCGCGGCCCGGTCGGCCAGCACCACGGCGAGCCCGGCCGAGCCGGTGAAGCCGGTCAGCCAGGCCAGGCGCTGGGCCGACGGCGGGATATATTCGCCCTGGTGCTGATCGGCCAGGGGAACCAGAAAGCCGGTCAGGCCCCGGCCCGCCATTTCGGTGCGGAGCGCGGCCAGGCGGTCGGCGCTGGCAGCCCGGCCTTCGGCGATCGGGGCGAGCAGGCGGGGCCGGGCGGCGCCAACCAGGCGGGCGATCGCCTGGGCTGCTTCGGGGCCGGCACCGGGCGCCACCACCGCGGCGAGATCGGCCGGCCGTTCCGCCATGCCGGCCGCCGCGGCGGCCAGGCGGCCCGTGATTTCGTCCGATTCGCCCAGGGTGGCGAGGTCGACCGGATCGAAGAGGGCCTGCAGAGCCGGCTCGGATGTGCTCATTTTTTCACCTCTTTCGGGCCCGCGCGACGGACCGTGCCAACGAGCTATGCATTTAGCGGGACGATACTTTGTTTCCAATGCGCTGGACGCATATCTCCGCTGCCTGCGCCCCCCTGACCGAGCTTCGCTGCACCGCGTATATAGGTGCCGACGGTAACGCCAACCAAGGGAGAAGCACCATGGCTTACTTTCCGACCGAGGCGTCCCGCTCGCATGTTGGGTACGGTTTCGGCAGTGCCGAGAGTTTCATCACGGGGCCTGCGCTGGTGACGGCGCGCGTGCTGCCGCTGGTGGGGCTCGGCATCTTCGTTTGGGAGATCCTGATGTTTGTTTCCAAGGGTCCGAAAATGCTGATGCAGGCGCTGTCCGGCTTCTGGGCGCGTCAGCGCCTGCGTGCCGAATTGTCTGCTCTTGACGATCGTATGCTGTCCGATATCGGGCTGGAACGCGGTCTGATCGATGGCGTCGTCGCCGGACGTATTCGGCGGGATGCCAAAGTGCCGGCGACGGCACAGGCGACTCTGGCCGCCGCGGCGAACGAAAACGCCGCGCGGAAGAGCGCCGCTTGAGGCATCCGGTGCACCCGTCGGTGCGCCGAACATTGTGACGAGACGCCGTGCTGGGCGATCTTGGTCCGCTCCTCAGGGAGCGAGCACCAGGGTCGCCCAGCCGTCTTTCCGGATCCTGTCTTCGAGGAAGAGGCCGCGCGTCCTGAACGCGGTCAGTACCATCTGCTCCTGGCCGACCAACAGGCCCGACAGCACCACCCGCCCGTTCCCGGCCAGAATGTCCGAGAGCTGATCGGCCAGCAGCATCAGCGGCCGGGCCAGGATATTGGCGATGATCAGGTCGAAGGGCGCGGCCGCCTGGATCTTCCGCTCGCGCACGCCGTCCGCCACCGTGTAATGGGCGGCATACCAGAGGCCGTTGTCGGCGGCATTCTTGCGCGCCGTCTCGACCGCAACGGGATCGACGTCGCTCGCCCACAGCACGGGCGGATGCCA
>JAYSCC010000534.1:0-2622 GCA_041915065.1 Zavarzinia sp. | reverse complement strand
CTTTGCCCAAGGAACGGTGACGCCCGCAGCACCCGAGACCGCTCCCGCAATTCCGCCCGCCCCGCCGGCCGTACCGCCGGCACCGCCCGCGAGCTGGGTGCCTGCCGGCGGCGAAGCCAAGCCCCTGGCCGAGGGGGCGATCGCCGAGAAGCGCGAACGCTGGCAGCTCCGCGCCCGGGCCGACGCCTATGCGGCACCGATCGACTTCATCCTCGACATCCACCGGGAATACCGTCCCTTCGACGAAGTGATGGACAGTTACGGCGCCACCGCAGGGGCCGACGGCTTCATCGCCTCCCTGGGGCCGACCGAAGGTTTCGCCGCGCTGGGCGGGGACTGTCTGCTCGATCACTGTGTCTTCACCGGCAATTTCTCGACCGGCGGGCGGATCGTGCTCGACCTCGACCTGCGCGACGGCAAGCCGAGCGGCCGTTTCGCCGTCGCGGCCGATGTCTATGACGCGCCGAGCGTCCATGGCACGCTGGAATTCACAGGCCCGGCGGCACCCGACGCGGATGTGGCGGAGGATGACCTTGTCCACGCCCTGGCGCTGGCCGGCTATATCCTCGACGATTACGAGGGCAATCCGCGCATCGCTCTCGCCGCCTGGCAGAAGGATCGCGGCCGCGCGCCGATTGGCCCGCTCGGTGCCGGCGATTGGGCGGCCCTGAAGGCGGAAGCCGACAAGGCGGCGGAAGCCGCCGGCTGGACCGAACTCCGCGACGCCAAGGCGGGCTACGTCCTGACCTATCCGGCCAAGCTCCTGGTCAAGGACGAGGCGATCAAGGGCGGCCGGCGCCTTTCCTCGGCCGACGGGCGCTTCCGTGTCGAAGTCACGACGGGCAAACCGCTTGGCGATGCCGCCATGGAAGACACCTACAACAAGCTGGTGGCCGAAAAGAAGGGCCGCAGTGTCCAGTTCGCCTCGCTGAGCGGGCCTTGGCTCGAAGTGAAAGCAGTCGAGAAGGGCGAAGTCGAATGGACGCGGATCGAGAATGACGAGGCCGGTATGCGCCGCCTGGTGTTCCGCTTCCCCGAAGACGGCGATCAGGCTCGCTTGGTGCCTATGTTCAAGCTGACCTCGCCCTGATCCTGCCGACGAGCAGGCTCAATAGCGGCTGCGCGGCGCCCGCAGCAACAGCCAGAGCGAGCGGAAGGCCGCCAGGCTGAACAGGCCGAGGAAGCCGGCGACGACCGGCAGCAGGTTCATCGAGGCGGACTGGGGGCCGGTGCTCACCGTCTCGACCTCGTCGAAGACGTCGTTCACCACCAGGGTCTCGCCCACCGCCTCGGCCAGGTCGCCCGCCGCCGCGGCGATCTGCCGGCCCATCGCCTCTGCACCAGGGACGGGGGCGAGCGAAAGATCGATCACCAAAGGCATCGCCGCGACCACCGTGATCGCCTCGATCGACAGGGGACGGCCGGCCCCCGGATTGCGCGCGGTGATGAAATAACCCTGGCCTTCGACCAGCGTGGCGACCGGTCCGGGCGATGTGGCGATTTCGCTGGCGCTGCGCCGGGGCATCCCCTTGCGCATCTGCTGCAGGTGGTTGGAAGCGGCCTCGACCGTATGGGGCTCGCCCGCGTCGTTCAGCAGGCCGGCGATCTGGCCGAGGCGGGCCGGTACCGGTGCTGTGCCCGAACGCCAGGCTTCGAGCTGGTCGCAATCGGCGAAGGCCATCACCTGGTGCCGGGCAAGGCCACCCGCCGCGGCCAGGGTTTCGGCCAGGGCGATCTCCGCCGGGGCCTCGGTCGATAGGCGGCAGAAGCCCTGGGGCGGCGCCAATTCGAGCGGGCGGCCCAGCACCACCAGGGTCTCCGCCCGGGCTGCCACCGGCGCCAGCACGGCCGCGAGCAGCAACCCGGCCGCTCGCCCGGCACGGCGGCCGGCCAAGTCTGACAGGGGAGCGAAACGCTCGGTCCGGTGGATGAAACGCAAGGTGGCCTCGGCTCTGGCAGGACCCCTATAGCGTCACAATTTGCCGGCAAACTCGCCTTTAATTGTCACCAATATGGTTAAATCGTACGGCTTCGGTGGGGCGAGTCGCGGGCTTGCAACACAGGCGCAAACTGCCATCCTGACGGCTGGAGGAGGGACGCCATGGCCTTGAGGATGCCGCTGCCGGACCAGGCGGTGATCGAGGACCGCGACGGCCTGGTCGCTGCCTTGCGCCGGGTGCTGCCGGCTGATGCGGTGATCGCTGCCGACAGCGCCGTGGCCGCTTATGAATGCGACGCCCTGACCGCCTATGCCCAGCGTCCGCTGGCCGTCGTCCTGCCGCGCACTACGGCAGAGGTCGCCGCCGTACTGCGCCTGTGCCGGGAGCGGGCGGTCAAAGTGGTGCCGCGCGGCGCCGGCACCTCCCTTTCGGGCGGTGCCCTGCCACTCGCCGACGGCCTCGTGCTGAGCCTGGCGCGCTTCAACCGCATCCTCGATATCGATCTCGACAACCGCTGCATCGTGACGCAGCCCGGCGTCACCAATCTCGCCCTGACCAAGGCGGTGGAGGCGGACGGATTCTTCTATGCCCCCGACCCGTCGAGCCAGATCGCCTGCACGATCGGCGGCAATGTGGCGGAGAATTCGGGCGGCGTGCATTGCCTGAAATACGGCCTGACCAC
>JAYSCC010000533.1:0-2630 GCA_041915065.1 Zavarzinia sp. | reverse complement strand
TTCACCGGTTCTTGCCACCCATAATCCACCCATGTCTCGGAAGGAAAGTGCTTATCCGCGCCGGGCCCAAGGCCCCCGCGAATCCCCGCCGCTGCGCCCCTGCGCGAGCGAGGGATGCAGCTTGTGCGGCGAATATCGCGCCCCCCGATCGCGCAATCCGGCGGATCAGCCGCTGTGGTTCTGCCTCGACCATGTCCGGGAATACAACAAGTCCTGGAACTGGTTCGAAGGCATGGGTGCCGACGAAATCGAGCAGTACCAGGCCCAGAACGCGACCTGGCACCGGCCGACCTGGAAGCTCGGCGAAAGGTCCAGCGGCCGCAGCTCGGCGGAGCATCAGCAGCATGCCCCGCACGATCCCTTCGACCTTCTGGGCGAGGCCGGGTTTCGCATCGACGGCAAACCCGCCCGCGGCGCGGCGCCGGAAATGCGCCGCCTGTCGCCCGAGGATCGGCAGGCGCTGGCCGTGCTCGAACTCGAATCCGGGGTTTCAGGGGCGGATGTGAAATCCCGCTACAAGGCGCTCGTCAAGCGCTACCATCCCGACCGCAACGGCGGCGACAAATCCGCCGAAGCCCGGCTGCGCCAAGTGATCGATGCCTATCGCCACTTGCGCGACAAGGGCTTCATGCGTGACGAATTGACCAGGTAAACCGCTCAGTATTCTCGCCTCGTTAGGATTGACCGATCATGACAGCACCCGCCACCACCGTGACCCCTGACGGCAAGCCCGACATCAAGGTTTCGGTGCGACAGATGTTCGGGATCGACAGCGACCTCGAGGTGCCGGGTTTTTCCGCCGCCAACGAATATGTCCCCGACCTGGACGAGACCTATCGTTTCGACCGCGAAACCACTTTGGCCATCCTGGCGGGCTTCGCCTACAACCGCCGCGTCATGATCCAGGGCTATCACGGCACCGGCAAGTCGACCCATATCGAACAGGTCGCGGCGCGTCTGAACTGGCCCTGCATCCGCATCAACCTGGACAGCCACATCAGCCGCATCGACCTGGTCGGCAAGGACGCCATCGTCCTGAAGGACGGCCGCCAGGTGACCGAATTCCGCGAAGGCATCCTGCCCTGGGCGCTGCAGAACCCCACCGCCCTGGTGTTCGACGAATATGACGCCGGCCGTCCGGACGTGATGTTCGTGATCCAGCGCATCCTGGAAGTCGAAGGCAAGCTCACCCTGCTCGACCAGAACCGGGTGATCCGCCCGCACCCGGCGTTCCGCCTCTTCGCCACGGCCAATACGGTCGGCCTCGGCGATACCACCGGGCTCTATCACGGCACCCAGCAGATCAACCAGGGCCAGATGGACCGCTGGAACATCGTGGTCACCCTGAACTACCTGCCGAAGGACCAGGAAGTGGCGATCGTCCTGGCCAAGGCACAGCATTTCAACACGCCGGAAGGGCGCAAGACAGTCGCCGCCATGGTCGGCGTCGCCGATCTCTCGCGCGCGGGCTTCATCGCCGGCGACATTTCGACCGTGATGTCGCCCCGCACCGTGATCACCTGGGCCGAGAATGCCCGGATCTTCGGCGACGTCGCCTTTGCCTTCCGGGTCACCTTCCTCAACAAATGCGACGAGGTCGAGCGGGCGACGGTAGCCGAATACTACCAGCGCTGCTTCGGCAAGGAATTGCCCGAGTCGGCGGCCAATATCCGGATCTCGTAACGCGCCATGGCCCGGCCCGAGAGCCCCGTCGAACCGTTCAAGCGCGCGGTGGCCGCCACCGTGCGCGCGATGGCGGAGAAGAATGATCTGACCGTCGCCTTCGGTTCGGAGGGTGTCGCCAGCCGCCCGGCCAGCCCGGGCACCGGCTTTTCCGGCAGCAACACCGCGCCCTCGGGCGGCGGTGCCGCTGTGCGCCTGCCCCAGCCGACGCGGGAAATGACCGCAGGCGAGATCGCCCAGGTGCGCGGCCACGCGGATTCGGCGGCACTGCGCCTGAAGTACCATTCGGACAAGATGCATGGCCATTTCATGCCGGACGGCACGAGTGCCCGTGCCGTGTTCGATGCGGTCGAGCAGGCGCGCTGCGAGTCCCTCGGCGCCAACGACATGGAAGGCGTCGCCGCCAATCTGGGCGCCATGCTGGACGAGCGGGCCAAGGCCCGGGGCTATTCCCGGGTGACCGAGCGGGCCGACGCCCCGCTCTCCGAAGCCGTCGCCTTCATGGTGCGCGAGCGCCTGACCGGCGCCGCCCCGCCCGAAGCCGCCACCAAGATGGTCGACCTCTGGCGCGACTGGGTGAATGAAAAGGGCGGCAAGGAGCTCGATCGGCTGGCCGAAGTCGCCGGCGACCAGGCTGCCTTCTCGCGCCTGTCGCGCCGCCTGATCGCCGATCTCGGCCTGTCCGACGACATGGGCTCCGACCAGGACGAGCAGGAAAACAACGACGACGCCGACGAAGACCAGCAGGACGAAGGCGAAGGCGACAACCAGGAGGGCGAAGGCGCCGCCCCCGAGGGTGCCACCACGGAAATGGTCGAATCCGACGAGCCGAGCGCCGACGATTCGACCGAGACCGCGGTCCAGGTCGACACCGAGGACGATCTCGACAGTGCCGAGGGCGAGGATTCGACCGAGGCGACGCGGCCCTGGCGGCCCAACGGCCCGGT
>JAYSCC010000532.1:0-2631 GCA_041915065.1 Zavarzinia sp. | reverse complement strand
CGGCCGGCTCCCATGTGATCTCGCTCTGCTCGGCTTCCGCGCTCTACGGCACGCCCGGGCTCGCAGTCTATTCGGCGACCAAATTCGCCGTGCGCGCCCTGACCGAAGCGCTGTCCCAGGAATTCGCGGCCTATGGCATCAAGGTCTCGGACGTGATGCCCGGCTTCGTGGCGACCGACATGGTCCATTCCCAGGGCAAGGAAGCGGACAAGGCAGTGTCCAAGATGGGCGGCGTCGCCCATACGCCGGAAGACATCGCCGAGCTGATCTGGCGCGCCGCCAATGGCGACAAGCGCCACTGGCCGGGCAATGCCACGGTCACCTTCGGGCTGCGCCTGGCCGGCCTGTTCCCGGGCCTGATGCGCCGGCTCATGAAGCCGATGGCGGCGATGCACTGAGGGCGCGGCGGAAGCGCGCCGGGCTCTGCCCGGTCCAGCGGCGGAAGGCGCGCACGAAGACCGCCGCCTCGGCATAGGCGAGGCGGGCCGCGATCGCCTCGATCGACAGCCCCGCTTCGCCCAGCAGGCGGCGCGCCTCGGCCAGGCGGACACGGTCGCGTTCCGCGCTGAAACTGGTGCCGAGGGCGTCGAGCGCTCGTTGCAGGCTGCGCGTACCCCGGCCGAGACGGGCGGCCGCCGCCGCCAAGCTGGGCACCGTGCCCGCCGCCATCAGGCCGGCGATGGCGCCGCGGAGATCCGCCGCCGCACCTTCCGCCGCCAGCCTCTCGCGGAGACGCTCCTCGGCATGCCGGCGTAACAACTCATTGAGCGCCGGATCGGCGGCACGGAGCGGCAAGGCCATCTGCTCGCGCCGCCAGACCAGGGCATTCTCCGCCGCTGCGAAGCGCAAGGGAGCGGCGAAATGGGCCACCCAGGGGCCGGGATCGCGCGGCACCGCCCGCGTCAAGCGGACTTCGGCCGGCGCCAGATCGGGCATTCCGGTGATCCAGCGCGCCAGGGTCAGGCTGCCGGCCAGGGCGGCATCGACCCGCGCCTCCCGCTCCGGCCAATCGGTCCGCAAGGGGCTGTAGCGCATCAGGACCCGGCCCGGCTCGCCCGCTGCCTCGACGAGACCGCCCTCGCCGATCAGGGCGGTGAGCCGGCCGCCCGCAGCCAGTGCGGCGCCGAGGTCAGGCGCCGTCATCATCACCTGGCCGACCACGGCGAAACTGCCCGGCTGCATGCGCCGGCCGACCTCGACACCGAAGGCCGGATCGCCCAGCGCCGCGGCCGCCGCCTGCCACAGCCGGTCGACCGCCACGATCGGCAGTACCGCATCCGGCCGCGCCAGCAATGCCGGCTCGATCCCCGCCGCCCGGCCCACGGCGGCAGCGCGAGGCCCGAGGGCCTCGACCAGGGCCGCCAGATAGGCGGAGAGGACACCGCTGCCGATCATGCCTCCAGCATCGCGCCTCGGCATGAAAAGTCAATTTTCTGGCAGGGCCGATCAATGACCGCGACGTCGAATGCGACTAGATGTCATGATCATTGCAACCGCCGAAGAAGCGGGAGAGGGAGCGCCATGGACTATGACCTGAAGATCACCGGTGGCCTGATCGTGGACGGCACCGGCAAGCCGGCCTACCGCGGCGACGTCGCCGTGAAGGACGGGCGGATCGCCGCCGTCGGCACCTGCCCGGGCACGGCCGCCCGCGTGATCGACGCCGCGGGCGCCATCGTGACGCCGGGCTTCATCGACCTGCACACCCATTACGACGGCCAGGTGACCTGGGACGCCGAGCTTCGTCCTTCGGTCAATCACGGCGTCACCACGGCCGTGCTCGGCAATTGCGGCGTCGGCTTCGCGCCGGTGCGCCCTGCCGATCACGACTGCCTGATCCGCCTGATGGAAGGGGTCGAAGATATTCCGGGTGTCGCCCTGGCCGAGGGCCTGAAATGGAACTGGGAGACATTCCCGGACTATCTGGCCGCGATCGACTTCCCCCATACGATCGATTTCGCCGCCATGGTTCCCCACGACCCCCTGCGCGTCTACGTGATGGGCGAGCGCGCGGTGAAGGGCGAGGCCGCCACCGCCGCCGACATCGCCGAGATGCGCCGCCTGCTCCGCCAGGCGATGGAAGCCGGCGCCTTCGGCTTCGCCACCGGGCGGAGCGACACGCATCGGACCTCGGACGGGCTGGAGACGCCTGCCTCCGAAGCCGCGACGGAAGAACTGACCGGCCTCGCCGAAGCCCTGAAGGGCCTCGATTTCGGCGTGTTGCAAGCGGTTTCCGACTTCGACCTCGAAAAGGGGCCGGAGGAATTCGAGCGCGAATTCGACATCGTCGAGGCTTACGCCGCGACCGTGCCCGATCGTCCGACCTCGATCACCTTGATGGAACGCCCGATGGCGCCCGAACAGTGGAAGCGGATCGTCGCCCGGGCCGAGGCGGCGGAGAAGAAGGGTGTTACCATCCGCCTGCAGACGGCGCCGCGCGCGGTCGGCGTGATGCTGGGCCTGCAATGCACCTTCCACCCCTTCATGGGCCATCCGAGTTACAAGGCGATCGCGCATCTGCCGCTTCAGGAGCGGGTGGCGATCCTGCGCGATCCGGCGACCAAGGCGCGCATGCTGGCGGAACAGCCGGAGCGGCTGGCGGCGGACGGTTCCTCGGTGCCGCCCATGGTC
>JAYSCC010000531.1:0-2632 GCA_041915065.1 Zavarzinia sp. | reverse complement strand
CTCCGGGCGGACATAGCCGCGATCGACGATCAGGCTGCCGTCGCCGGCGATGCTGATGAATACACCGGCGCGGGCGATCCCGTCGGGCGGGAAGATCGCCGGCCGATGGTCGAAGGCTTCGAGCATTTCCTCCAGTTCGGCGAAGCGCTGGTCGGCCTCGTCGGGGAGTTCCTCGGTGCCGTCATATTCCGCGGTCAATTGGTCGTATTCGGCGAGGGCGGCCTCCTTCGCCTGCCGCTCCGCCTCGGTCAGAACAGCAGCCTCCCCCTGGAGCCGGCGCAGGCCCCGCGTGTGGCCATAGGGGAACTCGGCCGCGGCCTCGATCCATTTCCAGCCTTCGGTGGCGACGGCATCAGCTTCCGCCTTCAGCTTCTCGGCGACCAGGCGTTCCAGCAGGGCGACATCCTGGAGCCAGCCGCCATCGTCGCCTTGGAACAGGTCGCGCAGCACGATGCCGCCGGCCAGTTCATAGGCTTCGATCCCGACGAAGCGAGCCCTGCGGTCGGACGCCCGCACGGCCTTCTCGGTCAGCAGGCGCCGGATCTGATAGGGCTCCTTCGACCAGGAGCGCTGGAGGGCTTCCCAGACCTGCTCCTGGCGCGCGTGGTCCGATGAGATGGTGAAGGCCATCAACTGGTCGAGGCTCATGCCGTCCTCGGCATAGACATCGAGCAGGGTGGGCGAGACCGAGGCGAGCCGCAGACGCTGCCGCACGACCGCCGCCGAGACGAAGAAGGCGGCGGCGATCTCCTCTTCCGTCCGGCCCTTCTCACGCAGGGCCTGGAAGGCGCGGAACTGGTCGAGGGGGTGGAGCGGGGCGCGCTGGACATTCTCGGCCAGCGAATCCTCTTCCGCCGGAATGGCGTCTGCCCCGGCCTGGACGATGCAGGGCACCGGCGCCGTCTTCGACAGGCGCTTCTGCTTGACCAGCAGGGCGAGGGCCTGGTAGCGCCGGCCGCCGGCGGGCACCTCGAAGGTGCCGGTCTCGCGGCCTTCGGCATCGACCTGGGACCGGACGTTCAGGCTCTGCAGCAGCCCGCGCCGGGCGATGTCCTCGGCGAGATCCTCGATCGAGGCGTCGGCCTTGACCCGGCGGACGTTCGACTGGCTCAGCACCAGCTTGTTGAAGGGAATGTCGCGCGAGGCGCTCAGGGTGATCTTTTGTGTCGCATTGCTCATCGGGATGTCTCCGCGACGGGCGGCCGGGAGCCTCTCTCCCGGCCTTCGGCCCGTCACGAAGACCGCGGCCCGCCTCTTCCTCTGGAGGCGGACCGCGGAACCGGAAAGCCGGATATACGGAAATCCTGAAAGCCGGACAGCCGGCTCAGATCACGCTGTCGAGCAGCTTCCTGGCCCGGCCTTCGAGGTCGAGGCGGGCATCCTGATGGGGCTTGTCGCGTGCCACCGCCGTGATCCCCTGGACGAAGTCGAAGACGCTCTCCGGCGGGCGGCCTTCTTCGGCGAGGACGGTCTCGATGATCTTCGCTGTCTCCGTCCGGCCGAAGCCGCGCTTGCGCAGGAACTCACTGCGGTCCTCGTCGGTGCGGGCGACGATCGCCGCCCGTGCCGCCTTGATGCCGTTGACGAAGGGAGCCGGGCTCGAGTCCGCGAAGCGGGTCAGGGCCGGTGCCGCCTCATGGGCGAAGCGCGAGGCGGCATACTTCGAGTGGCGGATCGTGATCTCCTGGAAATCTTCGACGCCCCAGATGTTCCTGTTCTGGCACACGGCGCGGAGGAAGAAGCTGGCCATGCCCAGCGTCTTGGCGCCGACTTCCGAGTTCCAGGTATAGAAGCCCCGGAAATAGAGATCCGGCGAGCCGTCGGGCAGCCGGCCGGCCTCGATGGGGTTGAGATCGTCGACCAGGAACAGGAACACGTCGCGATCCGAGGCATAGAGCGTCGTGGTGTCCCGGGTCACATCGACACGCGGGTTGTAGACGCCGGTCGACCAGTCGAGCACGCCGGGCACCTTCCACCGGGTGTCGCCCGTGCCGTTGCCGGCGATCCGCTGCACGGCCGAGACCAGTTCGTGGTCATAGATGCGGCCATAGTCGGGGCCGGTCACGGCCCGGAGTTCCATGCGTCCGTCGTCGGTCTCCAGGGTCTTCACCTGCTCAGCCCGGTGCGTGCTCAGGCCGTATTGCAGGTTGATTCCGGCCAGCGCCGCCGGCAGTTGCCGGAGATAGGCGGCCGGCGCCCCGACCAGGCTCGCCAGCTGACCAAAGCTCCAATGGGTCGGCGCGACCGGCGCCGGCTTGCCCGGCAGGATCAGGGACAGGCGTTCGGGATTCTCGCGGCTGGCTTCGACGCGGACGTCGGCGCTTTCCACCGTCCGCGTCCGGCTCCGCTCGGCGCGGGTCTGCACCGCCTCGAACAGGTCCGACAGAGACAGGAACCGCTCGTCGTCGGGCCGCGAGAACCACTCCGACGACACCCGGCCGATCCGCTGGCCGCGCGATGCATTCACCTTGTAACCGCCAGCGCCATTCCGGCCGGCATCCAGGATTTCCACATTGGTCATGGGGCTTCTCCATGACGGGGCCGCCGGGAGCCTCTCTCTCGGCACTCAGCCCGTCATGGGTCTCAGTCCGATCTCTTACGCCTGTCGGTTAGCCGGGCCAGGTATTCCTAC
>JAYSCC010000530.1:0-2635 GCA_041915065.1 Zavarzinia sp. | reverse complement strand
CTCTTGTCCCGATTGGTTAATGATGCCGTCTGTGATCGTCACAGCATTGCATTATTACAAATGCGTGTTACCTATTCGACAGGGGGCATTCGAAATAGTAACAGTCGGCCTTCGGCGCCAGTAGCATTGTCGGGCGCCGACGCCTGAAGCAGGAGAACATAGATGCCGACCAAGGCAAACCCCGTCGACGTTCACGTCGGTGCCCGGGTCAAGTTGCGCCGCCAGTTGCTGGGACTCAGCCAGACCGAACTCGGCAATGCCCTGGATCTCACCTTCCAGCAGGTCCAGAAATACGAAAAAGGGACCAACCGTATTTCCGCCTCCAAGCTGCACAAGATGGCGGAAGTGCTCGACGTGCCGATCTCCTTCTTCTTCGACGGCGTGGAAGGCGCCCGGTCCGATACGGATTCGGGTGATCTCGACATGATGTCCCGCTCGGAGACGATCAGCCTGGTCCGGGCTTATTATTCGATCGAGGACGAGGCCGTTCGCCGCAAGGTGATCGAGCTGCTGCGCACCCTCGGCAAGGAGCAGGACTGACGTCCTTCGCTTCCGACGACGAGGCTCGCCCCTTACCCGGGCGGGCCTCTTGCAGTATGATGGGCGCATGATCGCCCGCCGCTCACGATATGCCCATGCCGTCACGCGCAAGCGCGTGCTGCTGATCCATTGCGCGCGGATCGGCTACAATCCTTAGTTTCCGTCGCCTCGCCAGTCCCATTTCCGTATTTTTTTCGACGAGGCAGACTGAAATGACCCGTTCTCCCGCCCGCAATTCGACCAAGGCGCTCCAAGCGTCCGACGCCCGCCATCATCTCCATCCCTTCACCGACCATGCCGGTCTCGCCGCCAAGGGGGCGCGCGTGATCACCAAGGCGGAAGGTGTGCGCTTGTGGGATTCCGAAGGGCACAGCCTGATCGACGGCATGTCGGGCCTTTGGTGCGTGAACGTCGGCTATGGCCGCCGCGAACTGGCCGAGGTGGCGAAGGAGCAGCTTTTGCAGCTCCCCTATTACAACACCTTCTTCCAGACCACCCACGAGCCGGTGGTGGCGCTCTCCGAAAAGCTGGCCAGCCTGGCGCCGGCGGGCATGGACCTGGTCACCTATACCGGCGGCTCGGGCTCGGAAGCCAACGACACGATCGCCAAGCTGGTACGCTACTACTGGAACCTCCAGGGCAAGCCGCGCAAGAAGACGGTGATCAGCCGCAATTACGCCTATCACGGCGTCACCATGCAGGCCGCCTCCTTCTCGGGGCTGACCGGCATGCATCCGCAGTTCGACCTGCCGCTGCCCGGCGTCGTCCATGTCGAGGCGCCCTATTGGTATGCCCATGGCGGCAATCTCTCGCCCGCCGAATTCGGCCTGAAGGCGGCGCGCGCGGTCGAGCGCAAGATCCTGGAACTGGGCCCTGAGAATGTCGGCGCCTTCATCGGCGAGCCGATCCAGGGGGCGGGCGGCGTGATCATCCCACCCGAGACCTATTGGCCCGAGATCATGCGGATCTGCCGCCATTACGACGTCCTGGTGATCGCGGACGAAGTGATCTGCGGCTTCGGCCGCACCGGCAAGTGGTTCGGCAGCCATACTTTCGGCATCCAGCCCGATTTCATGACCATGGCCAAGGGCCTGACCTCCGGCTACATCCCGATGGCCGGCGTCATGATGGGCGGCAAGGTCGCCGAAGCCTTCCGTTCGGCGGGCGAGGAGATCGTGCACGGCTTCACCTATTCCGGCCATCCGGTGGCGGCGGCGGTGGCGCTCCGCAACATCGAGATCATGGAAGAGGAGAAGCTGGTCGAACGCGCGGGCGGCGAGATCGGCGATTATTTCCAGGCCAAGCTGCGCGAAGCCCTGGGCGACCATCGCCTGGTCGGCGAGGTGCGCGGTGTCGGCATGATCGCGGCCATGGACCTGGTGGAACACAAGCCGTCCCACGCCTTCTTCGATCCGAAGCGCGGCATCGGCACCATGTGCCGCAACCATTGCTTCGAGAACGGCCTCGTCATGCGGGCCTGCCGCGACGTCATGGTGCTGGCCCCGCCGCTGACCATCACCAAGGCCGAGATCGACGAGCTGGTCGGCCTCGCCGAGAAGTGCATCGAGATGACGGCCCGCGACCTCGGTCGCTGAGCCCTATCACAACTGGGCGATTCCCGCCGGCACCCAGCCGGCGGGAATCGGCGCCGTTACAGTTTCTCGCAGGGCGGCTGCCAGGCGGGGAAGGGGCGGCGGGTGCCGGGGTCATGGCGCTGTTCCCAATCCCGCAAGCCGATCCGGTTCAGGTCGAAGAGCTGGCGGGTGGTGGCATAGGCATTGCCGCCCATGCGGCCCACGGCATCGAGCGCATGGGGATCGATGTGCATCTTGTCGTCGATCACCGCGCCATCGATATGGGCGGCGAGCACTTCGCCCAAGATGATATCGCGCCCGCCGGGCAGGGGCACGGTCTGGAACAGCCGGCATTCCAGGGCGGCGCGCGCTTCCTTGATATAGGGGCAGGCGAGTTTGAAGCCGGGGGCGGGGGTCAGGCCGGCTTCGGCCAGTTCGTCGGTTCCGGGCGGGAAGGGGATGGCGGTCACCGTCATCGCCTCGACCAGCACGTTGGAGACGATGTTCACGGTGAATTCGCC
>JAYSCC010000529.1:0-2640 GCA_041915065.1 Zavarzinia sp. | reverse complement strand
CGAAATCCGGCCAGTCCCCGGGCGGCAAGCGGCGCAGCTGGCGCCGGACATGGACGGTGAGACTGTCGTTGGAGCGGTATTTGACCAATATGTTGGCCGGCGCCCGGCGCAGAAAACTCTTCATCTCCGCCTCGCTCCGCTTCACGGGGAGGTCCAGGAAGGCGGCGTCGAATTCGAGTCGCGTCCGGCTCCGCCCGAAGCGGAGGTCGTGGGTGAAGAGGGTGCGGTAGTCCTCGGTATAGGCGGGCTCGGCACAGCGGAACTCGGCCGCCGTCACCGGAATGCGCCGGCCCGCCAGCCAGCAGGTGAGCCCATGGACGATCAGCAGGAAGGTGCAATAGGTGAAGGCGCGCAAAGGCGCCCCATGCTCGGTCAGCACCAGCGAGGCGCGGGTGCCTTCCCGGACCACGGTGCCCTGGAGGTCGTCGAGGATCACGCCCATCAGGCGGAGCGCCCGGCGGAGACCCTGGCCCACCGTCTCGGCACCATGCGCGGCGCGGCACATCAGGGTGAAACTGCCCGGCCGCATCGGGTGGCGGTCCATGCCGAAGAATTCATCGTCCATCGCCCGGGCGAGGCCGAGCCAGAGCGCAGCATATTGGGTCGCCGGCACGCGGGCCTCGCCGTCGGCCAGCAAGGCCGGCTCGATGCCGGCGCCGCGCAGCAAGCCGTCCACGTCGATACCGCGGGCCCGGGCCACGGCCAGAGCTTCCTCGACCAGATGGACAGAGATCGTGCCGCGCTGCATTCGGGCGAGAGTCCTCACAAAGTCTAGGCCGCCATATTGCAAAAACGATCGGCCAATTTGGAGCCTGCTGCCATTGTAGCAGCCATGCATTGGTCTTAACCCATGCATCAAACGGCCAAGGGCCGGAACAATGGACGGGAGATGCGCCGATGAAGCGTTCCTATGAAACCGTGATGGCCGATTTCTCGGTCGCTGCGCTGGAGAAGGAAGTCCTTTCCGGCAGCCTGGCGGGCGGGCTCAACGCCTGCATCGAATGCTGCGACGCCCATGTCGCGCCCGGCAAGGTGGCCCTCCACTGGGAGAGCAAGGACGGCCGGAGCCTGGATCTCACCTTCGCCGAGCTGAAGGAAAAAGCTGCCCGCTTCGCCAATTTCCTGGTCTCGCAGGGGGTCGCGCCGGGCGACCGCATCTCCGGCTTGCTGCCGCGCACGCCCGAACTGCTGGTCACCATTCTCGGCACCTGGCGCGCCGGGGCTGTCTATCAACCGCTGTTCACCGCCTTCGGTCCGAAGGCGATCGAGCACCGGGTGCAGACGGCGGAGAGCAGATTCGTGGTGACCGACCTCGCCAACCGCCCGAAGCTGGACGAGGTGAAGAATTGCCCGCCCGTGCTGACCGTGGGCGATGCCGTGCCGGCGGGCGACCTGAATTTCGCGGCCGAACTGGCGGCCCAGCCGGGCGATTTCGCGCCGGTGCTGCGCGCGGCCGACGACGCCTTCCTCCTCATGTTCACTTCGGGCACCACCGGCCTGCCCAAGGGCGTGCCGGTGCCGCTCAAAGCGTTGCTCGCCTTCGCCGTCTACATGCGCGACGCGGTCGACCTCCGGCCCGAGGACAAGTTCTGGAACATCGCCGATCCGGGCTGGGCCTACGGCCTCTATTACGCCGTCACCGGCCCCCTGTTGCTCGGCCATGCCACCACCTTCTATGAAGGCTCCTTCACGGTCGAGACCACCTACGGCTTGATCAAGAAGCTGGGCATCACCAATCTGGCCGGCTCGCCCACCGCCTATCGCCTGCTGATCGCGGCGGGCGCCGAAGCGGCGGCGCCGGTCAAGGGCCAGCTCCGCGTCGTCTCCTCGGCTGGCGAGCCGCTGAACCCCGAAGTGATCCGCTGGTTCACCGAACATCTGGCGGCCCCGATCAACGACCACTACGGCCAGACCGAACTCGGCATGGTGGTGAACAACCATCATGGCCTGGAGCATCCGATCCGCATGGGCTCGGCCGGTCTCTCCATGCCCGGCTACCGCGCCGCGGTAGTGGACGAGGAAACGCTGGACGAACTGCCGGTCGGCAAGCCGGGCATCCTGGCGATCGACCGCAGCCAGTCGCCGCTGTTCTGGTTCCCCGGCTATCTCAACCGCGAGACGCCGAGCTTCCGGGGCGACTATTACCTGACCGGCGACACGGTCGAACTGAACGACGACGGTTCGATCTCCTTCGTCGGCCGCTCGGACGACATCATCACCTCCGCCGGCTACCGGATCGGCCCCTTCGACGTCGAGAGCGCGCTGATCGAACATGCCGCCGTGGTCGAGGCCGCCGTGGTCGGCAAGCCCGATCCGGAGCGGACCGAGATCGTGAAAGCCTTCGTCGTCCTCGCCAAGGGCTTCGAGCCGAGCGAGGCCCTGGCCGACGAGCTGCAGCAATATGTGCGCAAGCGCCTGTCGACCCACGCCTTCCCGCGCGAGATCGAATTCGTGGCCGAATTGCCCAAGACCCCCTCGGGCAAGGTCCAGCGCTTCATCCTGCGCAACCAGGAAGTGGCCAAGGCCAGCGCCGCCTCGGCCGCCTGATCAGCGCATCTTCAGGCGAAGTGGACTCCGGTTCGCCGTCCGAAGATGCGCAATTTTAATAAGTTGGAGCATCGACGGAACGATGCTCGTTCC
>JAYSCC010000528.1:0-2652 GCA_041915065.1 Zavarzinia sp. | reverse complement strand
TTCGGGCCCTCAGCTCTCGAAGCCGACCAGCACGTTGGCGGTATTCACGCCCAGCGCCTCGACCGCATAGCCGCCCTCGAAGATGAACAGCGTGGGCAGGCCGAGCTTGGCGATCCGCTCGCCCATGCGGAGGTAGTCGTCCGACTTCAGCTTGAACTTGGAGATCGGATCCTGCTCGAAGGTGTCGAGCCCGAGGGAGACCACCAGCATGTCGGCGCCGAATTTGGCGATGGCGTCGCAGGCGACGTCGAGCGCCGGGCCATAGGCATCCCAGGCCGAACCCCAGCGGAGCGGCAGGTTCAGGTTGGCACCCTCGCCCTCGCCCGCCCCGGTCTCGTCGTCATAGCCGAGGAAATAGGGATATTCCTGGGTCGGATGGCCGTGCAGCGAGGTGAAGAAGACATCGCCCCGGTGATAGAAGATCGCCTGGGTGCCGTTGCCATGGTGATAGTCGACGTCGAGGATGGCGACCCGCCGCCCCGCCTCGGTCAGCACCTGGGCCGCGATCGCCGCATTGTTCAGATAGCAATAGCCGCCCATCTGGTCGGAGGTCGCATGGTGGCCGGGCGGCCGGCACAGCGAGAAGGCCGCCTTCTCGCCCGCCAGCATGAGGTCGACCCCGGTCATCGCCACCTCGACGCCCGAGGCGATCGCGGTGAAGGAGGTCTTGGTCAGGCCGCAGCCGGCATCGAAGGAAAAGAAGCCGAGCTTGCCGTCGATCGTCTCCGGCTCGATCTGACGGAGCGAGCGCGCCGGCCAGGTCATCGGCAGGGCGTCCGAACCGTCGCCGTGTTCGGCATCCCAGAGCGCCCAGGCGGATTCGAGGAAGCCGACGAACTTCGGATCATGCACCTTGGCGGCGGCCGAAATGCCCATCCGGGTCGGCGCGATCACCGGGCCGAGGCCGACTTGCCTGACGCGGGAGAGCACGATGTCGGCACGCTGCGGGCATTCGAAGGCCGGCATCATCTTGCCGCCGATCAGCTCGCAGGCGGCATGGTGCAGCCGGTGATCGTCCGTATAGATGGTCTTCATGCCATTTCCTCGATGGTGAGATGGGCGGCATTCCAGGCGCCGGGCCAGACTTCGGCGCCGTCACGGCGCAGACCCCGGACGAAGCCGAGCGGCAGGTCGCGGCACAGGAGATAGGGGCCGGGCCCGGCGTCGCCGGTGACGATCCCGGTCGTCGGCCCGAGCCCGAGGAAGCCGAGCGCCTCCTCGCAGGGCAGAAAGACCGAGGCGCCGGAGGTATTGGAATGGGCCGCCCCCGAGAGCGGCCGCTCGCCGACGCAGCCGACCGCGGCGACCACGGTCATCAGCTCGACCGCGCGCGCCTTGGCGCAACCGAAGACCCGCGCATTACCCGAGGCGAGCCGGGTCATCGAGGGGACCAGGATGAAGTCGAGGTCGAGCGGCGCCAGGCGGCTCGACAGCGCCGGCAGCTCGATGTCGAGGCAGATCACCACGGCGAAGCGCCATTGTCCGAGCTTCAGGACCTGGACCTTGCCGCCCGGGGTCAGGTTCCAGGCTTCAGGGTCGCGCTCGCTCGGCGTCAGGGCCATCTTGTCCTGCACCAGGTGGCGGCCGTCGGGATAAAGGATGTTGGCGCGGTTGGCGAAACGCCCGCCGCCCAATCCATGCGGCGTGGTACCGGCGAGCAGGACGACGCCGTGCCTGGCGACCAGCGGACGCAGCAGGTCGAGGGCGGCGGCTTCCTGGGCGGCGAGCCAGGGCAATTCCTCGGTCGGCCCGAGCGGCGGCGCGAAGGAGAGCCACTGGCTGGTCACCAGTTCCGGCATGGCGAGCAGGGCGGCACCGTCGGCGGCGGCGCGGGCCAGCATGGCATCGATGCCGGCGGCCCAGGCGGGCAGCCCGTTCAGCGCCGGTTCGATATTGGTCGCCCAGAGGGCGATGGTCAGGGTCTCTTGCATGGTGTTTGGGGGAGGCGGCGGGGGGTTCCCGCCGCCACCGGCCTCACTTGCGGACGTTGGTCCAGACCTTGTCCATCAGTTCCTTGGCCTTGGCGTCGCAAGGCTTGGCCATGATGAAGAGCGGGTCAGTGCCGGCGGGCGGCACCACCGCGGGATCGTTCTTCATCGCTTCGTCGAGATAGGCCGCCTCGCCCGGGATGGCGCCCATGTAACCAGTGAAGTTCGAGGCCTCGGCGATGTTCTTCGGGTCCATCATCCAGTTGATGAAGATCTTGGCCTCTTCGACGTTCTTGGCGCCGACCGGCACCGCGAGATTGTCCGCCCAGAGGCTCATGCCTTCCTTGGGATAGACGTAGACGGCGGTGGGCAGGCCCATCTTGGTGCGGTGCGCGGCACCGTTCCACTGCATATGCATGGCCACTTCCTTGGCCACCATGCGCTCGTGCGTGCCGTCCGAATTATAGAGGGCGACATAGGGCTTCTGCTTCAGCAGCAGTTCCTGGACCTTCTTCATGTCGGCCGGATTCTCGTTGCAGAGCGGCAGGCCGAGGTAGCGGAGCGCGTTGTTGATCACTTCGACCTGGTCGTTCAGGACGGCGATCTTGCCCTTCAGCTCCTCGCGCGGCTCGTAGAATTCCTTCCACGAGTCTTCGAGCTTGCCGGTCACCGCGCTGTCGTAGGTGAAGCCGGTGGTGCCATACATGTAGGGCGCGGTGTATTT
>JAYSCC010000527.1:0-2675 GCA_041915065.1 Zavarzinia sp. | reverse complement strand
CAAGGAAGCGCTCAAGGTGGCGCTCGGCGCCAGCGGGCCGACCCATGCCTCGGTCGGCAGCTTCAACAACCATGTCGGCGTGCCGCTGAGTCTCGCGCGCATGCCGGCCGACTCGCGCTTCGGCGTGTTCGAGATGGGCATGAACCATCCGGGCGAGCTGACGCCCCTGTCGCGCTTGGTGCGGCCCCATATCGCCGTGATCACCACGGTCGAGCCGGCGCATATGGAATTCTTCCCCTCGATCGAGGCGATCGCCGACGCCAAGGCGGAGATTTTCGCTGGCGTGCCCGCGGGCGGTGCCGCGATCCTGAACCGCGACAACGGGCAGTTCGAGCGCCTGGCGGCGGCGGCCAAGGCACGCGGCATCCATGTTGCCGGCTTCGGCACCGCCGAGGGCTGCCACGTCCGCCTGCTCGACGTCGCGCTGAAGCCGGACATGACCCTGGTCGACGCCATGATCGGCGACCGCCACATGACCTATAAGATCGGCGCCCCGGGCCGGCATTGGGCGATGAATTCGCTCGCCGTCATGGCCGCGGTCGAACTGGCCGGTGCCGACATCAGCCTGGGCGCCCTGGCGCTCGCCGAACTCTCGGCCCCGGCGGGGCGTGGCCTCCGCCACGAAATCCCGCTCGACGGCGGCTCCTTCACCCTGGTCGACGAGAGCTACAACGCCAGCCCCGCTTCGATGCGGGCGGCCTTCGCCAATCTGGCGGTGGCCCAGCCGGGCCCCCGCGGCCGACGCATCGCCGTGCTCGGCGACATGCGCGAACTGGGGGCAGAGGCCGACGCCCTGCACGCAGGACTTGCCGGCCCCCTGGTCGCCTCCGGCGTCGACCTGGTGTTCACCTGCGGCCGCCATATGCAGGCGCTCTACGACGCCCTGCCGGCCCGAATCCAAGGCTGTCACAAATCCGACTCGAAGGCTTTGGCGCCGATCGTGCGCGATGCCGTTCGTCAAGGAGATGTTGTGGTGGTGAAGGGATCTTTGGGCAGTTATATGGCCGCGATCATCGATACACTACTACTGCTTGATTCGGCTGATTCGTCCCGCTGAGGGGCGGACAGCATTCAGGAAGCGTCATGCTCTTCAATCTCTTGGCCCCGCTGGCCGACGAGTTCGGCTTTTTCAATCTGTTCCGGTACCTGACCTTCAGGACTGGTGGGGCGCTGCTGACCGCGCTTCTGGTCGCCTTCGTTCTGGGCCCGCGCCTGATCGACTGGCTGAAGCTCAAACAGAAGAAGGGCCAGCCGATCCGCAGCGACGGACCGAAGACCCATCTCTCCAAGGCCGGCACGCCGACCATGGGCGGCTTCCTCATTCTGGCCGGCCTCCTGGTCTCGGTCCTGCTGTGGGCCGATCTCACCTCGGGCTATGTCTGGGCGGTCACCGTGGTGACGGTGGGCTTCGGGCTGATCGGCTTCGCCGACGATTATCTGAAGGTCGCCAAGGTCAACCCGAAGGGGGTGCCGGGCAAGCTGAAGCTCCTGCTCGAAGTCGTGGTCGGCACCGGGGCGGTGATCTGGATCGTGGCCATCACCACGCCCGAACATTCGACCGCGCTGGCGATTCCCTTCTTCAAGAATTTGCTGGTGCAGCTCGGCTGGTTCTTCGTGCCTGTGGCGGTCTTCGTCATCGTCGGCGCCGGCAATGCGGTCAACCTGACCGACGGGCTCGACGGCCTCGCCATCGTGCCCGTGATGATCGCGGCGGGTGCCTTCGCCATCATCGCCTATCTGGTCGGCAACTTCCGCTTCGCCGACTACCTGCAGATCCACCATGTCGCCGGGGCCGGCGAACTGACGGTCTTCTGCGGCGCCCTGGTCGGGGCCGGGCTCGGCTTCCTCTGGTACAACGCGCCGCCCGCCATGGTCTTCATGGGCGACACCGGCTCCTTGGCGCTCGGCGGCGCGCTCGGCGCCATCGCGGTCGCGGTCAAGCACGAGCTGGTGCTGGCCATCATCGGCGGCCTCTTCGTGCTCGAAACCGTCTCGGTGGTGGTCCAGGTGATCTCCTTCAAGACCACGGGCAAGCGGGTCTTCCGCATGGCGCCGCTGCACCACCACTTCGAACAGAAGGGCTGGTCGGAACCGACCGTGGTGATCCGCTTCTGGATCATCGCCGTGGTGCTGGCGCTGGTCGGCCTTTCCACCCTGAAGCTGAGGTGAGGCCATGATCGTCGCCGACAGCTTCAAGGGCCGCCGCGTCGCCGTCTTCGGACTGGCGCGCACCGGCGTTTCTGCAGCCAAGTCCCTGCTCGCCGGGGGCGCCGAAGTGGCCGCCTGGGACGACAAGCCGGCCGCCCGCGACAAGGCGGTGGCGGAAGGCGTGCCCCTGGTCGACCTCCGCGCCGCCGATTGGGGCACATTCGCCGCCCTGGTGCTGGCACCCGGCGTGCCGCTGACCCATCCGGTGCCGCATGACGTGGTCAAGCTGGCCAAGGCCGCGGGCGTGCCCGTGATCGGCGACATGGAACTGTTCGCCCGGTCGAGCCAGCGCCTGCCGGGCACCCGGGTCGTCATGATCACCGGGACCAACGGCAAATCGACCACCACGGCCCTGATCGCCCATCTCCTCGAAGCGGCGGGTGTGCCGGTCGCGGTCGGCGGCAACCTGGGTACGGCGGTGCTCGACCTCGACCCGGTGCCGGCCGGCGGCGTCTATGTCTTCGAAG
>JAYSCC010000526.1:0-2694 GCA_041915065.1 Zavarzinia sp. | reverse complement strand
CGATAGTTCACCGTGGTGCAGCGCTTGTCGGTCGAGGTGATCTCGACCAGATAGGCGATGTCGGCGCCGACATTGTCGCGCCGCCGGCCCTCGTCGGTCACCCGCACCTGGGCGGTGCAGGCACCCTGGGCGATCGCGCATTCGCAGGGGTGGTCGGGCGTGATGCTCTGGCTCGGCGCGGGCTTGGCGTTCGGATAGGTGGTGGCGGGCGCCTGGGGTACGAAGGGCTCGTCTTCGGCCGGTGTGCCGGCGGCCAGGGCGCAGGCCGGTACGGCAAGGGCGGCGAAAGCGAGGCTGAACAGCAGGGCGCGCATCCGAATCTCCTCGGCAGGCATACGAGCGCGGCCATTCTGGCGCGAACCGGCCCGTGACGCAAAGCCCCGGGGCGCAAAGTCTGGCGACGGCGACACCGGCTTGATGTTCCGCCGCCGATCGCCATCATCCGAAGGCGGGCGGCCGGCGCCGCGAAGGAGGCATGGATGGATCGAAGGGGGGCAGAGCCGCCGCCGTGCGACGGTTTCGAGATCCGCCCGGCGACCACCGCCGACTCGGCGCTCCTGTTCGAATGGCGGAACGATGCGCTGACCCGGGCGATGTCCGTCTCGACCGATCCGGTCGCTTGGGAGACCCATGCTGCTTGGTTCGCGCGGAGCCTGGCGGACCCGAACCGGCGGATCTATCTCGTCTGCCTGGTGGACGGGGATGTCCCGGCCGGCATGTGCCGTTTCGACCGCGATGCCGACGCCGGCAGCGCCGAGGTTTCGATCAACCTCGCCCCGATGCTGCGCGGCCGCGGCCTCGCGGTGCCCTTGCTGCGCTGTGCGATCGGGACATTTCTGGCGGATGGAGACTGCCGCCTGACGGCGACCATCCGCCATGACAATGTGGCGAGCCGGAAATGCTTCGAGGCGGTGGGCTTCGTCGAGCACGCCCGCGACCGCACCTTCGCCTATTTCACCCGCGCCACACCCCCGCGCTGATCACAGGGGTGCTGCCGGGCGTCACGCCTCGCCGCTGAGCGCGCCGTGGCAGTGCTTGAACTTCTTGCCCGAACCGCAGGGGCAGGGGGCGTTGCGCGCCACCTTGCCCCAGCCGGCGGCCTTGCGCATGTCGTCGGCGCTGGGCTTCGGGGCGGGGGCCGCCTCGTTCTCGCCGGTCAGCGGGTCCTCGTGCACGGGCTCCAGGCCTTCCGGCTCGTCCGGCAGGGCGGGCTGCGGCTGTTCGACGCGCACTTCGACATGGGCCAGGATGCGGGTCACGTCTTCCTTGATGCGGTCCAGCATGGCCTCGAACAGGTTGAAGGCTTCCTGCTGATATTCGCGCAAGGGATCGCGCTGGCCGTAGGCACGGAGCCCGATCGCCTGGCGCAGATAGTCGAGCTGGAGCAGATGCTCCTTCCAGCACTGGTCGAGGATCTGGAGCAGCATGCTCTTCTCGATCATGCGCATCACCGGCGGACCGAAGCGGGTCGCCTTGGCGGCCATGAAGCGGGCCACTTCGTCCGACAGGCGGTGGCGGATCTCTTCTTCGGCGATGCCTTCCTCGGCCGCCCATTCGGGCACGGGCAGGTCGAGGGTGAAGACGCGCAGCACCTCTTCCTTCAGGCCCTGGGCGTTCCAGGCTTCGGAATAGGCGCCGGCCGGGATATGGCTGGCGACCAGGTTGTTCACCACATGCTCGCGCATGTCGACCACGTCTTCCGAGACGTCTTCGGTGTTCATGAACTCGCGGCGCTGGCCGTAGATCGACTTCCGCTGCTCGTTCATCACGTCGTCGTAGCGGAGCAGGTTCTTGCGGATCTCGAAGTTGCGTTCCTCGACCCGGCGCTGCGCCTTTTCCAGTGCCTTGTTCACCCAGGGATGGATGATCGCCTCGCCTTCCTTGAGGCCCAGACGCTGGAGCGTCTTGCTCAGGAAGTCCGAGCCGAAGATGCGCATCAGGTCGTCTTCGAGGCTCAGGAAGAACTTGGAGCAGCCGGGGTCGCCCTGGCGGCCGGCGCGGCCGCGCAGCTGGTTGTCGATGCGCCGGCTCTCGTGCCGCTCGGTACCGATGATGTAGAGGCCGCCGGCCTTCAGCACCGCGTCCTTGTCGCCCGAATGGCGCGCCTTGATTGCCTCGATCTCGGCGTCGCGCTCGGGATCCTCGGCCGGCACTTCGTCGATCAGCATCGACAGGTTGCCGCCCATCTGGATGTCGGTGCCGCGGCCCGCCATGTTGGTGGCGATGGTGACGGCGCCCGGCTGGCCGGCCTGGGCGACGATGCCGGCTTCCTGCTCGTGGAAGCGGGCGTTCAGCACGCGGTGCGGGATCTTCTTCTTGGTCAGATAGGCCGAGAGCAGTTCCGACTTCTCGATCGACACGGTGCCGACCAGCACGGGCTGGTGGCGGCCACGGCATTCCTCGATCAGGCTGACGATCGCGTTGAACTTGTCGTTCATGTTCAGATAGACCTCGTCGTCGAGGTCTTTCCGCTGAACGGGGACGTTGGTCGGGATCTCGACCACGTCGAGCTTGTAGATCTCGCCGAATTCGGCCGCTTCCGTCGCCGCCGTGCCGGTCATGCCCGAGAGCTTCGGGTAGAGGCGGAAATAGTTCTGGAAGGTGATCGAGGCCAGCGTCTGGTTCTCGTTCTGGACGGTGACGTGTTCCTTGGCTTCCAGCGCCTGGTGCAGCCCGTCCGAATAGCGCCGGCCG
>JAYSCC010000525.1:0-2705 GCA_041915065.1 Zavarzinia sp. | reverse complement strand
CGCATCTTTGCGCTCGAGCCGGCGGCGCGCAGCCGCATCAACACGGTGTTCATGACCACGCTGTTCAGCGTCGGCGCGGTCGGTTCGGCCGCGGCCAGCGTCGCCTGGGTGCAGGGGGGCTGGATCGCCGTCTCGATGCTGGGTCTCGGCGCCTCGGTGCTGGGCCTCGCCCTCCACATCCTGTGGCGGCCGACGACCTAACGGTTCAGCAGCGCGCCGACCACCATCAGAAGAGCCAGGAACTGCACGAGGTTCAGGGCCTGGCTGACGCCGTGCAGGCGGCGGAACGGGGCGATCGCCTCGACGTCGCCGGCCGCCTTGCGGTCGCTCAGGGCATTGATCTCGGGGCGGATCAGCAGGTGGCCGACCAGGAAGCCGATGGCGATCAGGGCCAGCACAGCCCCCATCCAGAGCGGCGGCACGGTCAGCGCGGAAATCCCGGTCAGCGCGGCCATGGCGGGGTAATAGACGGCGAAGGCGTCGCGCATGAAGCGCCCGGCCTGTTCCGGCCCCAGCTTGCCGAACACGAGGGGCGCCATCACGAAGGTGAAGAAGGCCATGCCGCCGAAGGCGAGGCTGGCCAGCAGGCCGGCGAAGGTGCCCATGCTTGTCTTTCTGTTCCGTCTCAGCCGAAGGAGACGATAAGCGCGACGGTCAACAAGGCAAGTGCCCACAGCACGCCGTCGCCGAGCCCGCCGGCTGTGAGGCCCCGCGCCATCGCCAGCAGCAGGCGCCCGCCGGCCCGGCCGATCGCGGCAGACAATGCGGTCGCGGCCGCGCCGACGCGGCTCAGCATCTCGCCGAAGACGGCGAGGCCGGTGATGGCACCGGTGACCCACGCGGGCTTCGGCACGGCCAGGATATCGAGCGCATCGGGCCATTGCGGCCAGCGCCGCCGCACCGCCGGCACCATGAGGAGGCAGGCCAGCACGAGGGCGACAGCCTGTACGATCAGCGGCTCGGCCTGCCAAGCCACCGCGGCCGCCGGCGCGACCTGCGGCCCGAACAGCCCGACCAGCAGGCTGCCGGCGACCAGAAGGAGAGCGGCGGCGGCCTCGCGCAGGCTGATCCAGGGGGCACCGGGGGCCGGTGTGGCGCGCTCGACCAGGGGGCGGAGGCCGACCGCGGCGAAGACCAGGGCGCCCACCACGACGATCACATAATCGGCCCAGGCCATGTGGTGATGGATCAGCGCTTCGCCGATCAGCGCCTTGCCGCCATAGCCGGCGAGCCCGGGCAGGCCGACCGACAGGGCGCCGAGCAGGGCGACGATGCGAAGCCCGCGGGGTGCCTTACCGTCCCGGATTTCCAGCGACCCGGCGGCCAGGAACAGCAGCGTCGAATAGAGGATATGGCCGATCGCGAGCAGGACGACGCCCTGCATCGCTTCCGGGCTGCCGACGCCGATACCGGCGACCATGACCCCGAGCTGGCTCACCAGCGACCAGGACAAGGCGCGCCGCCAATGAGATTCGAACAGCATGGGAATGGCGGCCCCGACCGCCATCGCGAGGCCGAGCCAGAGCAGCGGCTCAGCCCCCGCGAGGGCCGAGCCCAGATTGACCACCGCGATCTTGGTGGCGAAGGCGGCGAGGAAGAGCGAGCCGGTCGGAGTGGCGGCGGGATAGGCAGCGACCAGCCAGCCGTGCAACGGCGGGACCGCGACCTTGAGACAGAAGGCCGCGAACAGCAGCCACATCACGACCGGCGCATCCGACTGGCCGAGGGCGGCGGCGATCAGCAGCAGCACCCCCGCGGTCACCTGGAGCAGCAGATAGGCGAGGCCGGCGCTGAGCGCCTTGGGCGTGCCGCCCGCCATCACGATGAAGGCGGAGGCGAGGGCGATTACCTCGGTCCAGATCGCGAAGCCGAGCAGGGTCCGGGCTGCCAGCGCGGCCAGCGCCGCGCCTCCGGCGATCAGGCCGCCGGCGACCGCGATTCGGTCCGGCCGCTGGCCGGCGAACAGGATGCCTACGCCGATCACGACATGGAACGTCAGCATCAAGGCGAGTTCCAGCGGCATGAGGCCGGCCGTCGCCGCCTGGTCGGGGACCAATGCCAGGCTGACACACAGGCCGGCGATGCCGGCGATCCGGCCGAAGACCTCGCTCCGCACGGCAAAGGCGATCAGGCCGGCCAGCAGCAGCGGCCATCCGGGTGGCAGGCCACCGTTGAGGAGAGCCTGGGCCATCTCGGTCATGGCAGTGCCTCCAGCCCGATCGCCGGGGCGACGAAGGCGAGGATCGCCGGTGCCGCCAGGAACAGCAGGATGCAGCCGACCGCAGTGATCACCGGCGGCAGCAGGGCGAGCAGGGGCAGGGGCGCCGGCCCGTGCTCCGCATCCGGCAGGGCGTGGGGATCTTCGTCATGCGGCTTGCGGAACAGGGCGGTGATCACGACCGGCAGGAGATAGCCGAGGGTCAGCAGGGTGGATAACCCGAGGCAGACGATGAGCAGCACCATGTGCCGCCCGGCCGCGGCTTCGAGCAGCAGGAACTTGGGCCACATGCCCCCGAAGGGCGGCAGGCCGGCGACCGAGAGCGCACCGCCCAGGAAAGACACGATCAGCAGCGGCATCTGCCGGCCGATCCCGGCGATTTCCGAGAGTTTCTTCCTATGGGTGGCGATCTGGATGGCGCCCGCACCGAAGAACAGCGTGATCTTGCCCCAGGCATGCATGACGAGCTGCAACACCCCGGCGGCGA